>NZ_JADEWU010000105.1:0-17523 GCF_015207485.1 Planktothrix mougeotii LEGE 06226 | reverse complement strand
TTAGTTATTTAACCTCACATCAGAAGTTATTTGGCTTGGTCAAATCCACCCGAAAACGACATCGAGTTCTCGATGCTCTTACACAGCAGGTTTGGGGCGATCGCTCCTTAAGTTGACACCAATGGGTCTCCTCGCCCCTATAGCCAGATAGGGGTCAATTTTTTGAAATTCATGCAACCCAGACATCAAGAGGGTTGGGAAACCCAACCCCTACAGTTATTTTTCACAAATCAAATTGGATTGCTATATTTCCTATTCCCTGTTATAGAATTTTATAATCTCACCCATTACCTACTGTTCCCTGTTCCCTGTTCCCTGTTCCCTCACACTATAATTTAACAAAATAACTTAAATGGATTACAAAACAGCTTATAGCTTTTTAATCGATCAAGGAATGGCCTTAGAGACACAAAAAAACCCCGATGCGTTTTTAATGCGTTTAAAACAGGGTCAACCCCCCATTCCTGGTCAGGTGACAGCCATTTTATTAGCGTTAAAAATTGCCTATGATACGGTAAAAGAAACGTCAACCTTTGAAAAAAACTTCGTGTTGGCGTTACATGAATTAGCAATGGAAAGTCATCAACAATTTGCAGTCGGTCGTAACCGAGGTGTTGAATGGCCTCCTTTATTACAAGAAGATTTACACCGCATTGCTCTAGGGGTTAAAAGTATTTTTTCCGGTCACTGGTTGGTGAAAAAATAGGAAAAAAGGTGTTGGCTGTTAACTGTCAACCGTGATCATCAATTCTGAGGAATTTCACGGATTTTTCAGTCAACAGTCAACAGTTAGCAGTCAACAATAGACTGAAATATCTTCTCCACATTCATCCGCCAAATAACATAACGCCTGAAACCGGAGAGAAACTAATTCTTCATAGAAAGGATTGAGTTTACACAAAGGCGGAATGTGGAACAGAACACGACCAAATACTTTAATATCTCGTTCAAACGGACATTGAGCGGGGATGAGTTGACACAAGCGATGAGCGAATTTCGAGTCTTGGATTTTAATGCTTTCGAGCCAGTGACGAATGGGGCGCAGAGGAGCAAATCGAGGTTTGGAGGGGAAGGGGTCAAAGGAGCCAGACTGAGAAATGGGAGCAGATTCAACGGGAGTTGTTCCGCGACTAACAAGAGTTAGATAAGACATGGTACAATCAGTAAAATTCATCGTTCTCATTCGGAGTAAAACCGAAGTGTAGACAACTCTCTATAGAGAGTCTACGAATTGGGGGTTTAAGTTTCCGTACAAGGTTCGCTAACCCGTACAGAACCTCAGAAAATAAAGGATTCAAAACAGAAGCAACAGAATTTCTGGCCAGAGTTGAGCGTTGGTGAACTGTGTTTGTCCTTCTTCCCATAATCATGCCCTAAATTTTCAGAGTTTTCCCATAAGTTTTATTTAAAGTATAGATTTTACCTATAAAAAATATAAATAATACTTATCGTTTATGGGTTGACAAATCTGTTATAAACGGTTATTAAATGAAACCTTAGAAATTTGGATGAGTGTACATCAAGAAGTGAGGAACTTAAAATAAACTCATTTGTAGGCTGAGTTGAGAAACTTCACCCAACCTACAAATTCCTGATTAATATTTACAATCTGTTAAATAATCTGACCACACATAACCTTCTAAGGGCCTAATAATTTTAGTCCATTTTTCTCCTTCACTTCCATCCGTTACTCCTAACGCCACAATGGTTCCATTTTTGAGGCTTCCAATCACTTTTCCATTGGGTTTTTGTCGAACATTTAGGGGTGTTCCTGTGGGGTCAGCAACGGTACAATATCCAATGGGAGTTTGTACTAATTGTAATGAATCAGAAGTCTCAGAAATCGTTGAACGAGATTGAATTGCTGTATGAGCAGGTGTAGCTTGGGTTAACGTAATTGGAATTAACCCAACAACAGCGACTTTAAAAAGGGTAGTTGCAGCTTTTTTATTCATGGGGTTTTCAATCCTTTAACTCAATCAATGATAAAAGTTGCACCCCTATTTTGATTATAAACGATTTTTAGAATTAAGCTTAAAAAATATCTAACTGTTCTCCCTCATCCTCTGTGTTATCTGGTTTCTTAATTCCCTTTCTCAATCCAATGGCAATTTTACTATGCTTTTCAATTTGACGCATCACTTGTTTAGCCCGTTGAATCACAACATCCGGTAAACCCGCTAACCGTCCGGCTTCAATTCCGTATGATTTATCTGCACCTCCAGGTTGAACTTGATGCAAAAATATAATTTTATCGGGTAATTCTTTGACCGTCACTTGATAGTTTGCGACATTGGGAATAATAGACGCTAACTCATTTAATTCATGATAATGGGTCGCAAAAATGGTTCGAGATCGAATTTCGGTCGCTAAATATTCCGCTACAGACCACGCAATTGATAAACCATCAAAAGTAGCCGTCCCTCGCCCAATTTCATCTAATAAGACTAAGGATTTGGGCGTAGCATGATTTAAAATATTAGCGGTTTCATTCATTTCTACCATAAACGTAGATTGACCCGTTGCTAAATCATCCACCGCCCCGACACGGGTAAAAATGCGATCGCAAATTCCTAATTTAGCCGATTTAGCGGGAACAAAACTCCCCACCTGAGCTAATAATTGAATTAAACCAATTTGGCGTAAATAACAACTTTTACCACTGGCATTCGGCCCTGTTAAAATAATTAAATCCGGGTAAGAATAAGGTTTAATTCCTGAAGTCTCTGACTCTTCTTCTGTACTTCCTAACTGGGCGGTATTGGGAACAAAAAAACCAGGGGGTAAGGATTTTTCCACAACCGGATGACGCCCTTCAATAATTTTAATTTCTCGACTATTGACCATTTCAGGACGACAATACCCTTGATAAACGGCAATATCTGCTAACCCACATAACACATCAACCGCAGCGACAGCACGAGACACATCTCGGATGAGTTCTGAATGTTCTCCCACTTCCGATCTTAACTTAACAAATAGCTCATATTCCAGTTGGTTTAAATCATCTTTTGCCGTTAAGATACGAGCTTCACGTTCCTTTAATTCCGGGGTAATAAATCGTTCTTCATTGGTTAAGGTTTGCTTTCTAATATAATCCGTAGGAGCTTGATCTAATTTAGAGCGAGTAATACTAATATAATAGCCAAACGCTTTATTAAAACCCACTTTTAACGTCGAAATTCCCGTGCGTTCTCGTTCTTGAACTTCTAAATTAGCTAACCATTGTTGATCTTCTTCCGCTAATACCCGCATCCCATCTAATTGTTCATCGACCCCAGCACGAATCACACCTCCTTCTTTTAAGTGTTGGGGAGGAGATTCTACTAAATAAGATTGAATTTTATAAGCTAAGGTTTCTAACAGTTGCGGTACGGTTTGTAAGGCTTTTAAATAGGGAGAATTACCTTCACTGACTAAAACCGATAATTCCGGTAATTTCGCTAATGAATCGGCTAAAGCCACTAAATCTCTGGCGTTAGCCGTTCCATTTCCCGCCCGTCCTGTTAATCGTTCTAAATCATAAATTTGCCGGAGTAATTGTTGTAAATTATATCTTAATTCATGATTTTCAGCTAACTCTTGAATGGTATCATGACGTGCCCGAATTCCCCGAATATCTAATAACGGTTGTAATAACCAACGACGCAACGCCCGCCCCCCCATAGCGGTACTGGTTTTATCTAATGCCCATAATAAAGAACCATGTAACGTTCCATCCCGAACGGTTTGGGTAATTTCTAAATTGCGACGACTTTGATAATCTAAGATTAAATAATCCGTAATTGTATAAGTTCGTAATCGTTGTAAAGGAACTTGATTTTCCCGTTGAGTATCATCTAAATAATCTAATAATCCTCCCGCCGCCCGCACACCTAACGGCAAATGATCACAGCCTAATCCTTCTAAAGATCGCAGTTGAAATTCTTCTAAAATTTGGTTTCGAGCTTCACTTAAAGTAAAGGGAAGTTGCGATCGCAAAGAATAACAAAAACAATTCGGTAAACAATCCGGTAACTGATCAGATTTTTCCCCCGGACGCAACATTTTTCCTAAATCTGGTGCATTAATCGGAACTAAAATCTCCGACGGTTGTAACCGCATTAACTCCTGGGTGAGTTGTTCTAAATTTTGGGATTGTGTCGTTAAAAATTCCCCCGTTGAAACATCCGAGTAAGCTAACCCCCAATGATCTCCAGCAATCACAACAGCCGCTAAATAATTATTTTGACGACCTTTGAGCATTCCATCATCTGTCAAAGTTCCAGGGGTTAAAATCCGAGTAATTTCTCGACGAACCTGACGCTTTTCTCGCGCCGCAATTTCCGCATCTTCAACTTGATCACAAATCGCCACCGCATAGCCTTTTTCTAATAGCATTGCAGCATAACGTTCTACTGCGTGATGGGGAACACCCGTCATGGGGACTCGCCCGATTTCTTTCCCTCCATGTTTGGTGGTTTGCACTAATTCCAATTCTTGCGCTATTGTAATTGCATCTTGAAAAAAACACTCAAAAAAATCTCCCACCCGAAATAAAAGTAAGGCATGGGGATATTGTTCCTTGACTTCGATATAGCGTTGCATCATTTCCGATAACTTTTCCCAATCGACCTGGCGATAGTCTGCATTTGGGGGAAGGGAATTATTCGGTTGTGCGGGTGCAGAAGATGCACTAGGAGAAACGCTCATAATTTTGTGAAGATGCAAGCCAAGACTAATCATTAAGACTTTAGCGCGTTTAGTCACCTTCTGCAAACTTAGCAATGTAGTTTAAACTTTAATTCATGGATATCTCAGCCCGCACCAGTCGTCAGACTGTATTTTTACAGTGAAACGCGATCGCTTTTTATCAAAAAATCTAGCTCTTCAAGTAGCTAGTCTTTATGCCTTTCTCGGTAGTATTTGGATTTTTTTATCCGATCAACTACTTGCCTTTTTTTCTCCTAACCCTCGATTTTTAACTCAGATTCAAACGCTGAAAGGCGTAATTTTCCTGTTAATTACCAGTGTTCTTTTATACTTCTTTGTAAGTTTAGGAACCCGTCGTTTACAGGACTCAGAACAACGCTATCGAACTTTATTTTTTGCTCATCCCCAACCCATGTGGGTGTATGACTTAAAAACCCTGAAATTTCTGGCTGTTAATGAAGCCGCCATAGAACATTATGGGTATTCAGAAACAGAATTTCTGTCAATGAAAATTACAGAGATTCGACCGCCAGAAGATATTCCCCGATTATCAGAAAGTCTATCTAAAATTCAGATAGGACAGAATCGAGTGGGTATCTGGCGACATCATAAAAAAGATGGTACATTAATGGCTGTAGAAGTAACAGGCCATACTATAAACTGGAAAGAGAAATTTGCGGAAGTCGTTTTAGCTCAAGATGTTACAGAACGATTGCAAACGAAAGCCCAGCTTGAACGCTATGCCTTTAATGATTTACTCACCGGATTAGCCAACCGTAGTTTATTATTAGAAAGGCTACAATATGCCCTTCAACATCCCCAAAAAGACTTAAAAAATTTTGCCGTTTTATCCTTCGATATTGATCGATTTAAACCCCTTAAATATGGCTTTGGTCATCTCTTAGCTGAACAACTCTTAATTGCAGTTTCCCAACGACTTCAAACCTGTGTTAGTCCGAGGGATGTTGTCGCCAGAGTGGGAACCGATGAATTTGCAATTTTATTGACTGATATTGCTAATTCTACAGTTTTAAGCGAAAAAATTGAACGGATTCATACCAGTTTAGATTTTCCTTTTCGCTTAGATACGGTAACGATTTCATCCCCCACCAGTATTGGCATTGTGTTGGATAAATTGCAAAGTCAACGTCCTGAAGATTATCTCCAAGCTGCCGATACTGCGATGTATTATGCCAAACAACAAGGACGAGGAGCAACGGTATTTTATGAGCCTTCTATGGCAACAGTTGTGGCGGAACATTTGCAATTAGAAGCCGATTTACAACGCGCTATTGAACGTCAACAACTGAGTTTAAATTATCAACCGATTGTTTCCTTGAAAACTCAAAAAATTGTCGGTTTTGAAGCTTTAGTGCGTTGGTCACATCCTCAACGGGGGTTTGTGTCTCCAGCCCAGTTAATTTACTTAGCAGAAAAAGCCGGATTAATTGTTTCAATGGGACAATGGGTTCTTTCCCAAGCTTGTCAACATTTATTAGAATGGAAACCTCAATTCCCTGAGTTATATGTTAGCGTCAATCTTTCTGAAATTCAATTACGACATCCCCATTTACTGCAAGAAGTTAAAGGAGTTTTAGACTCTTTAAAACTGCCTGCCTTTAGCTTAAAGCTCGAAATTACTGAAAGCAATCTCATGGAAAACATTACCCATACAACGGAATTATTGAGGCAGTTAAAAGCCCTCAAAATTCGATTATTAATTGATGATTTTGGTACAGGATATTCGTCTTTAAGTTATCTACAAAAACTCCCTGTAGATACCTTAAAAATAGATCGATCTTTTGTCCAAAATATCCAAGCTGGAAATAAGGATTTTGAGATTGCCAAAACGATTATTAACTTAGCTCATAGTTTAGGTTTAGAAGTGGTTGCGGAAGGAATTGAAACCCCTGACCAAGAGGAAATGTTAAAGCAACTCGGCTGTGAATTTGGACAGGGATATTTATTCTCACCTCCCTTGGTTGAAACTGAGGTGATGAATTTTCTCAACCAAAATCAGTGAAAAAACCGCCCTAGATGTTCGCCTCAAAACCGTTAAACTATAAACAGTGAGTGGAGAAACCTGGAAAAGTCTAATGGCAAGAGGCGACCAAATTTATGTGTTTCGAGAATTTTATAACCTAGAGGGTTTATACGAACATCATGGTATAGATTGTGGGGATGGAACGGTTATTCATTATCGTAAACCCAGTGAAATTATTGAACGCACTTCTATTGATACCTTTTCTAAGGGAAAAAAAATTGATGTGCGACACTATCCCATTCGTTATATCCCCGATACTGTCATTCAACGGGCCGAAAGTCGTTTAGGCGAACAACAATATAATTTACTGTTTAATAATTGTGAACATTTTGCGACTTGGTGTGTTACTGGGGTTAGTAAAAGTCAACAGGTAGAAAATTTTATTCCCCTTCTTCGGTATATTAATGTTGACACCTTATCTGAGCCTCTCAAACAAGCGTTCATGGGAACACCGCCAAAAGATGCCAATCACCTTTTAAACCAGGCTTTAGCGGAAATTCGGGTCAGTTGGGATGATATTCACCCTCAATATAAACACGCCTTAAACGATATGAATTCTTGGAATCAAGTCGCTGTAGAAGCATTAAAACGTAATCGAGAAGATTTAGCCCGGGAAGCTTTGAAGCGCAAACTCACCGCCAAACGACGGGCTACGGAATTAGAAGCCAGTTTAGAAAAATTAGCTTCCATGACTCAAAAGCTGCTCCAAAATCAAACCGATATTCCCCATTAGGAAATAAACCGGGATTGTTCCAGGGTAGCCCTGGCTCTCAAACTCAATCGAGGATATCAGAAATGGATAACTGGGGCGAAAGGATTCGAACCTCTGAATGGCGGGACCAAAACCCGCTGCCTTACCGCTTGGCGACGCCCCATTGCTTCACAGTTATTTATATTAGCAGTATCCTCCCTGGATTTGTCAAGGGTTTTCACTAATTTTTTTTTAGCATTTTTGAATAATCGTCTGAAATCCTGTTTATATAATCGTTTGCGCCATTATCAACCTGCGGTTCATCAGGAAGAGAAGGCACAATAAAGAAGATTGACTTCACACTCTGCTCGTCTATGTATCGTCATCCGCTCTCAACAGGATTGTTTGTTGTGGTTGTTGTGCGTTCGGACAACCGCTTTTTATTGATTCAGGAAGTAATGGGGAATCGTCCTTGGTATTTTCCCGCCGGACGAGTCGAACCTGGGGAAACCTTTGTCGCCGCCGCTAAACGGGAAACCCTAGAAGAAGCGGGAATTCCGATTATCCTGGAAGGGATTTTAAGAATTCAGCATCTTCCCCAACCCAACGGACAATCCCGCATTGGGGTGTTTTTTTTAGCTCGTCCTGAAGGAAATACGCCGCCCAAAAGTAAACCTGATCATGAAAGTTTAGGGGCGAAATGGTTTACCTTAACGGAACTCGAACAATTACCCTTAAGAACTAAATTTGTCAAACCGATTATTTCTGAGGTATTAACCCAGGCAGAAGTTTATCCTTTACAGTTAATTATACCTGAAGGAAATTTGATGAAAGTTACACAAATTCAGAAATAATTACATCCTGCTCCGACAATAAGAGGAGAATAATTGTTAGAACTTATTGAAGCGGAACTAATAATAAACTGCCTTGAAAATCGCCAGATTGGGCAGGGGAATTAAAGCGCCAATATTGTTGATATTGATTTAAGAAACTTTGACCAATAATCCCATCGACTTGTAATAGATCTAAAACCGGAGAGGATAAAATAACCGCTTCTAAATTATGTTGATGATAACCTTGGAGAGAAACTTGCTCTAAGCGGGAACGTTGTGCATCTTCTAACCCACAAAATCCCTGAACTTGAATCTCTTGACGAGTTGCATCCTCTAAGTTGAGTTGATTGGCTAACTGTTCCGAGATAAAAATCGTATCGGCCCCCGTATCTAATAAAAAAATAAACGGCCCCTTGCCATTAATTTCAACTGGAGTTAACATTACTCCTAAACGGCTTTTTAAAGGAATAGATTCTGCTACAGATTCAGGTGGTAACTCAGAAGGATTTAATAATTGTAATTGATGAGTTTTAGGATTAATTTTAACATCAAAATTCCTTAAAAAATCCATTCCTAAAACGCCATATAATTCCTCTGGAATCACAGTAGTTGAAAATTCTAATCCTTGCAATTCTTCCACACGAACTTGATTAATTACCAACGGCGGTAAATGATGCAAAATTGCATTCATATTCGGACAATCATCCCCCGCCACCGCATAATCTAATCCTTCATTAGAAATCGGTTCCCCTTTTAAACCTAACTGTTGAACCAGGGCGGTGGTAATCATTGTTGTAGATGCACCCGTATCTAATAAAAAGCTACCGGATTTTCCTCCAATGGAAAGTTGCAAGGTAAACACTTGACTTCCTTCTAACAATTGCAGGGGAATCGTGGTTTGCCCAACGGTTTTTGGAGGCGGTAAATTTAAACCCTGGAGTTTCACAATGGCATTGACAGAAAAAACGTTTAATAACATTGTAGTCTTAGAACCCAAATCGGTACGGACTAATAAAGGTTCTAAATTTGGAGAATCAGTCAGGGTTGGGTTTGCCAAACTTTTAGCACCCCAAGGAAAAAGCCAAACTAAAACCACCATTAGGGAAGTCACGCCTTTCATTCGTTATAAAGTTCCTGATAACAAGTATCAGACATTTCAAAATTAGCAGTAACACTTTGTACATCATCCAAATCATCTAAGGCATTCATTAATTTCATTAGAGATCTGGCTTTTTCCACATCATCAACTTCAATAATATTATTCGGAATCCAACGCCATTCAGCTTCGACAATATTAAATCCCTGTGCTTTTAATACCTGGGCTAAATGTTCTAAATTCGGGATAGCCGTAGACACTTCCGCCCCATCAGTATCATTGACCGGGGTTAATTCATAGGATTCCGCTTCCCCTTCTACCAAGGCTTCCAGGAGTTTTTCTTCATCAATTGGCCCTGCTAAGGTGACAACGCCTTTCTGGTCAAACATCCAACTCACACACCCGGTTTCCCCCAAGTTACCGCCATTTTTACTAAAGGCTACTCGTAAATCGGCGGCGGTACGATTGCGGTTATCGGTGAGTCCTTCAATTAAAATCGCTACTCCTCCGACTCCATACCCTTCATAACGAATGGATTCTAACTCAGAAACTCCGGCTCCCAGTTTACCCGAACCTTTAGCGATCGCTCGTTCAATATTATCATTCGGAATTCCGGCGGCTTTTGCCTTTTCAATAGCGGTTCGCAGTTGAAAGTTTCCCATCGGGTCAGCCCCTTGACGCGCCGCCACAATAATTTCACGGGAAATTCTAGTGAATACTTTACCTTTAACCGCATCCACTCTTGCTTTTTGGCGTTTAATATTCGCCCACTTACTATGTCCAGCCATACTCCTAGAGAATCACAGCACCCTTTATTTTAAGGGAATAGGGAACAGGGAACAGGGAACAGGGAACACTCAAATCGTCTCTTCCTAAGAGCATACTCCTAAAGGTATACTTTTCTGATTAGACTTAGACTCATTATTCCAGCCCTCAGTTGCCAACTAAACATCACGATTGCATAAAGGATTAATCAATATGGCTACTTTTCAAGAAAAAACTGGTGCAGACAACCCCTTAAATGGTGTAGATGTTGGGAATAATAGTGCTCCGGTTTTAGTTGATGTTGATGGTGATGGGGACTTGGATGCTTTTATTGGCAACATCATTGGCGAGATCAAATATTTTCAAAACAACAACGGAAGTTTCACCGAACAGATTGGTGCCGCCAACCCCTTCAATGGTGTAGATGTTGGGATTTTGGCTTCCCCCAGTTTTGCCGATGTTGACAAGGATGGGGACTTAGATGCTTTTATTGGAAATCGAGATGGTAATATCAAATATTTCCAGAACAACAATGGTAGTTTCACCGAACAGATCGGTGCTGCCAACCCCTTCAATGGTGTAGATGTTGGGACTAATAGTAACCCCAGTTTTGCCGATATTGACAAGGATGGGGACTTGGATGCTTTTATTGGGAACAGCGTAGGCAATATTAAATATTTCCAGAATAACAACGGAAGTTTCACCGAGCAGATCGGTGCTGCCAACCCGTTCAATAGTGTAAATATTGTTGGTAGTATCCACCCCAGCTTTGCCGATCTTGATCGGGATGGGGACTTGGATGCTTTTATGGGCAATACCCTGGGTACGATCCGATTTTACCAGAACAACAACGGAAGTTTCACGGAACAGATCGGTGCTGCTAACCCATTAAATAGTGTCGATGTTGGGAATAATAGTACCCCCAATTTTACCGATATTGACAAGGATGGGGACTTGGATGCTTTTGTTGGTCTAACAGATGGTAGTATCAAATACTTCCAGAACACCACACCTCCATCTCCCCCCCTGATTAATGGTTTCCTCCCGACTAATAATCAGAAACAAGTCCCCCTTGCTACTGACTTAATCGTCAATTTTGACCAACCCATTCTCAAAGGAGTTGGCAATATTGTTATTATAGGCGGCGCCGGAAATATTTTTGAAACCCTAGATATTAATTCACCTAATATTACAATTAATAACAACGAACTTGTTATTAACCCCACCAATAATTTAGCAGGGCAAACCCCATACGAAGTTAGAATTCCTCAAGGTGCGGTTCAAGGTTTATCTGGATTACCTTTGGCAACTTCTGAAGCCTGGGCTTTTACAACCTTTGATAATATTGCACCCACCATTAACCTTCTAAATCCTGCCGATAATAGCATCGGCAGAATAGCGTTATCTGGCAACATAAGTATCATATTCAACGAGGCTATTTCTAAGGGTACAGGTAATATTGTTATCAAAAAACTCTCGGATAATTCTATTTTTGAAACAATTCCGGTTACATCACCCAATATCACTATTGGGGCGGTTTCGAGTATATCTGGAACTCCTTCCCGCCTGTTAATCAATCCCACAAACGATTTCGCATCGGAAACAGAATATTACGTTGAAATTGATAATACGGCTATTAAAGATTTGAGCGGCAATGCCTTTGCGGGCTTGAGTGGAAATAGTGCCTGGAATTTCAAAACTATTGATCGGACTCCTCCAGCCCTAACCAGTTTATCACCAACGGATAATGCCACCGGAGTTGCCGTAGGAGATAATTTAATTGTTACTTTCAATGAACCCATTCAGAAAAATAATACGGGCAATGTCACGATTAAAAAATTATCAGATGGTTCGATTTTTGAAACCCTAGATGTTAGTTCACCGAATCTGACGACTAATGGTAATCAACTCACCATTAACCCCATTACCAATTTAGCTCCGGGTACAGAATATTATGTAGAAATTGCCCCTGCAACCCTTGTTGATTTAGCCGCAGTCGGCGCATTACCCGCCAATCCCTTTAGCGGAATTAGTGGGAGTACGGCTTGGAATTTCACAACTGTCCCCGATGCCGTTAACCTGTCGATTAACCCCACCACCGGAAGTGAAGCCGGGACAACCAGTATTACCGTTACCGCCACGGCTGCCCTGCCCGTTGTTGGCGACCAAACCGTTGATTTAGCCTTAACTGGAACAGCCACGGCTGCGGATTTTGCCGGGACTATCCCCAATAAAATCACCATATCCGACGGTAGCATCACCGGACAAGTCACCTTTACGATTACTGACGACAACCTCGACGAAATCGACGAAACCGCCACCCTAACGATGAGTAACCCCAGTGCGGGAATCGTTTTAGGGCCAACCACCACAGGCAGTTTCACCATTACCGACAACGACACAGCCGGATTTGAAGTTCAAGCCATTACAGGTCATACCAGCGAAGCCGGAGGGACAGCCAGTTTTGACATCCGCCTCAAAACCCAACCCACCGCAGATGTCACTTTCAGTTTCAGCAGTAACAACACCGCAGAGGGAACCGTCTCCGCCACCCCTATCACCTTTACCCCCGCTAACTGGAACGTTTATCAAACCGTCACTGTCACCGGAGTAGACGATGCTGTCATTGACCTAGACAAAACCTATCAAATTGTTAGCAGCGCCGTTACTAGCACCGACCCCAAGTACAGCAATATCAAACCCGCCGATATCGATGTCATCAACACCGATAACGACAGTGCTGGAGTTACGATTACCCAAACGGGCGGCAGTACCGATGTGACAGAAGGAGGAGCAAATGATACTTATACAATACAATTAAATACCTTGCCCATCGGGAATGTCACCGTTACCGTCACCTCCGATGCCCAATCTCAAATCAGCACCGACGGCACAACCTTCAGCAATAGCCAAGCCGTCACCTTTACTCCCACTAATGGGATGACACCCCAAACCATCACCGTTAAAGCCGTAGATGATAACGTAGCCGAGCATAACCATAGCAGCAGTATTACCCACGCGATTACGACCAGTGCCACGCCTAACTATCCCACCACCCTAGCCATTGGGCCAGTGAATGCCCAAATCACCGATAATGACATTACCTACAACGTAGTTGGTAGTACCACCACGATTACAGAAGGAAATCAAGGCTCACAAGTCATCACCTTTACCATTACTCGTGGCGGTGAAACCCAACAAGCGAGTAGCATTGATTTCAGTTTCGGGGGAAACGCCAGTGCTGGCACAGACTACAATAACCCCAACGTCACGGGTACGGGAGTCAGTGTCACAGGTAGCACGATTAACTTTGCTGCTAACGCCACCACCGCCACCATTGCTGTTGAAATCCTTGGAGATGCCCAAGTTGAACCCGATGAAACCCTCAGTCTCACCCTGAGTAACGGCACACCCGCAGGCACAGCCACCATTACAGGTTCGCCCCTGAATGTCACCCTGACCAACGACGACACCGCCGGAATTGTCCTCAAACCTAAAAATGGATTAACCACCACCGAAGCCGGGGGTCAGGACATCTTCAATGTCCGGTTAAGCAGCCAACCCAGTGCTGATGTCACCATTGGCTTAACCAGCGATAACACCGCCGAAGGTATATTATCAGCCAATAGTGTTACCTTCACCCCTAGTAACTGGAATATTGCTCAAAATATTACTGTCACCGGAGTGGATGACAATAGTATTGATGGCAATAAAGCTTATAAAATTGTCACCGCCGACGCCACCAGCACCGACACCAACTATAGCGGTTTAGTCTCCAATGATATTGGTGTTACCAACCTCGATAATGATATAGCCGGGTTCACCATTTCCCCCATCAGTAGTAACACCACAGAAGCGGGCGGGACGAGTACCTTTACCATTCAACTCAAAACTCAACCCACGGCTGATGTCACCCTTCCTTTAAGCAGCGATAACACCGCCGAAGGTACGGTTTTACCCGCTTCTGTCACCTTTAATTCAACGAACTGGAATCAACCCCAAACCGTTACTGTTAACGGAGTTGATGATAGTATTGCCGACGGGAATCAAACCTATAATATTGTCACCGGAGTCGCCACCAGTACCGACACGAACTACAACGGCGTTGACCCCAATGATATTGGGATTGATAATATTGATAACGACGTTGCCGGAGTCACGATTTCTGCTATTAGTGGGAATACGACAGAAGCCGGAGGCACAGCCACCTTTACCGTTCAACTCAGCAGTCAACCCACGGCTGATGTTAGCTTTAATTTAAGTAGTGATAACCCTGGTGAAGGGTCTATTTCTGCTAACAGCCTCACCTTCGATGCTACGAACTGGAATATCCCCCAAACCGTAACCGTCACGGGCATTGATGATATTTTCTTTGATGGCGACAAACCCTATAATATTGTTACCGCAGCTATCAGCAGTCAAGATCCCAGTTATAACGGGATTAATCCTAACGATATCGCCGTCACCAATACCGATAATGATAGTCCTGGGTTCATCGTCGTACCCGTCGTCACCACTACCACAGAAGCTGGCGGGACTGGAGGATTTGCCGTTTATCTTAACGGTCAACCCACGGCTGATGTCACCCTTCCCCTCAGTAGTGATAACACCAATGAAGGCACTGTAACCCCCGCAGCCCTTACCTTTAATGCCACTAATTGGGATATCCCCCAAATCGTTACGGTTCTGCCCGTCGATGACAATCTGTTAGATGGGGATAAACCTTATAATATTGTTACCGGAGTCTCTACCAGTACCGATACCCGATTTAACGGCATTGACCCCAACGATATTCCCTTCATCAACAGCGACAACGAAACCCCCACAGTGGTCATCTCCCCCATCAGTGGCAATACCACAGAAGCCGGAGGTGCAGCCACCTTTACCATTCAACTCAACGGTCAACCCACAGGGGATGTCACTATTCCTTTAAGCAGTGATAATACTGCCGAAGGGACTGTTGCCCCGGCTGCCGTTACCTTTAATTCAACGAACTGGAATACCCCCCAAATTGTTACTGTTACCGGAGTCGATGACACCGTTATCGATGGAGATGCCGCTTATAATATTGTTACGGGAGCCTCTACCAGTACCGATACCCGCTTTAACGGCATTGACCCCAACGATATTGCTGTTATCAATAGTGATAATGATGTCCTCCCCGTCGATAGCACACCACCCGAAGTGGTCAGTTTAACCCCAACAGATGATGCCACAGGAGTAGCCGTAGGGGATAACTTAATCATTAAATTCAGTGAAGCCATTCAAATCGGTAGTGGTAATATCGTCATCAAGAAACTCTCCGATAACTCCATCGTCGAAACCCTGAATGTCAATTCCCCCAAAGTCAGCATCGGGACAAACAAAAAAGATAAAGTCGCCAGTCTACTCATCCTCAACCCCACCGCCGACTTAGCCACCAGTACAGACTATTATGTAGAAATTCCCCCAACCGCCATTACAGACCTAGCCGGAAATCCCTATAGTGGCATCAGTGGTAATACAACCTGGAACTTCAAAACCGTTGATGCGTCCCCAGCAATTCCCCCCGTCAACCTCTTCCTATCCCAAACCACAGGGACGGAAGCTGGGACCACCAGTATTACCGTCACCGCCATCGCAGCAGCAGCCGTTGTAGGCGACCAAACCCTAGACCTCACCTTAAGCGGAGATGCCAGCCTAGCCGATTTTGTCAGCCCCGTCCCCAACCAAATCACCATCCCCAACGGTAGCAGCAGTGGACAAGTCACCTTCACCATTACCGACGACAAACTCGACGAAATCGACGAAACCGCAACTCTGACCCTGAGTAACCCCAGTGCAGGAATTGTCTTAGGGCCAGACATCACAGACAGTTTCACCATCATCGACAACGATACAGCAGGCTTTCAACTGCAACCCATCAGTGGTCATACCAGTGAAACCGGAGGTCAAGCCAGCTTTGGCATCCGCCTCACCTCTCAACCCACAGCCGATGTCACCCTGAGTTTCAGCAGTAGCAACACCGCCGAAGGGACAGTAGCTGCCACCCCCATCACCTTTACCCCCGGCAACTGGGATAGTTACCAAACGATTACCGCCACCGGAGTCGATGATTTAAGTGCAGATGGAGATATATCCTACGAAATTCTCAGCACCGTTACCAGCGCCGACAGCAACTATAACAGTATCAAACCCGCCGATGTCGATGTCATCAATACCGACAATGACATTCCCGGAGTCACCATTACTCAATCAGGAGGCAGTACCGATGTCATTGAGGGAGGAGCAAATGATACTTATGAAATACAATTAAATACCTTACCGTTGGGAGATGTCGAAGTCACCGTCACCGCCGATGCCCAATCCCAAATCAGCTTAGATGGCGTTAACTTTGCGGCATCTCAAATCGTTAACTTCACACCCGTCAACGGGATTATTCCCCAAACCCTAACGGTGCGGGCAATAGATGATGGCGTTGCTGAACATAACCACAGCAGCAGCATTACTCACGCCATTACCAATAGCACAGCCCCCAACTATCCCACCACCCGACCCATCGGTTCAGTCAATGCCCAGATCACCGATAATGATATTACCTACAATGTGATTGGCAGTACCACCTCTGTTACTGAAGGAAATACAGGGAGCCAAGTTGTCAGTTTCACCATCAGTCGGGACGGTCATACCCAACAAGCCAGTAGCGTTGATTTCAGTTTTGGGGGAACAGCCAGCGTTGGTACAGATTACAATAACGTCAACGTTACGGGTAATGGAGTCAGTGCGACGGGTAGTACGATTAACTTTGCCCCGAATGCCACCACAGCGACAATTGCGGTAGAAATCCTGGGTGACACTGTTGTTGAAGCGAACGAAACCTTAGAACTGAATCTTAGTAATGGGAATACGGCGGGGACAACGACAATTACAGGTTCTCCGGTGAGTCTGACGATTCAAAATGATGATATAGCCATCGTCGATACTACCCCACCAGTAGTGGTCAGTTTAACACCAACGGATGATGCCACAGCCGTAGCAGTGGGAGATAACTTAATCATCAACTTCAGCGAAGCCATTCAAATCGGCACGGGTAATATCGTCATTAAAAAGCTATCCGATAATTCGATAGTTGAAACCCTGAATGTCAATACTCTCAACGTCAGCATTAACAACAATCAACTCATCCTCAACCCCACCGCCGACTTAGCCACCAGTACAGACTATTATGTAGAAATCGACCCTACAGCCATTCAAGATTTAGCCGGAAATCCCTATAGTGGAATCAGTGGTAACACCACCTGGAACTTCAAAACCGTTGATGCGTCCCCAGCAATTCCCCCCGTCAACCTCTTCCTATCCCAAACCACAGGGACGGAAGCTGGGACCACCAGTATTACCGTCACCGCCATCGCAGCAGCAGCCG
>NZ_JADEWU010000104.1:0-17670 GCF_015207485.1 Planktothrix mougeotii LEGE 06226 | reverse complement strand
GGGCTCGGAGATCTGTATAAGAGACAGACCCCAAACCCCAAACCCCAAACCCTACTGAACAGGCAAGATGCCTGTTCCACGCTTATGATTCTGTTTGTTAACACTTTTATTAAACGGCCTGTCTTAACGACAGTGTGCAGCATCATCATTATTTTAGTGGGTGCGATTTCAATTCCGTTGCTTCCCATTACCCAACTGCCAAACTTAGCTAATACTCAAATTAGTGTAACGGCGGTGAATATTGGGGCGGATGCTGAAACGACAGAAACCACTGTCACCACGATTATTGAACGGGAAATTAACGGGGTAGAGGGGATGAAATATATGTCCTCCAGCACCGGGAATAATGGCGTGAGTAATATTTCCGTCTTTTTTCCTAATGATGTTGATCGCAATATTGCTCAAGTTAATGTTCAAAACCGAGTCGCTCAAGCGGAATCTAATTTACCCGATGGTGTGAAACAAACAGGGGTAACGGTTGAAGCTTCATCGCCCAATATTCTGTTAGTGAGCGCGTTTTATTCGGCCAAAGACGAAACGGGAAAACCCCTCTACGATTCCACCTTTATTAGTAACTATATTGATCTGTTTATTGTTGACCAAATTAGCCGGATTCCTGGGGTCGGTCAAGTGACGCTCTTTGGAGAACGGAAATATGCGATGCGACTCTGGCTTGATCCGTCTCGGATGGCAGCGAGGGGACTGACGGCGCAGGATGTTGTTGCGGCGTTGCGGGAACAAAATATCCAAGTAGGGGCCGGAACCCTGGGTCAACAACCGACCCCCCCCGGTCAACTATTTGAAATTCCGTTGCAAGCGGTAAGTCGTCTTCGTACCGCCGAAGAATTTGCCCAAATGGTGTTGAAAAGGAATGATGATGGCGGTTTAGTCACCCTTCAGGATGTGGGACGGGCAGAATTAGGGGCAGAAAGTTATGATTCTAACTCTACATTTAACGGAGAACCCGCCGTCGGCTTAGGGGTTTATCAATTACCCGGAAGTAACGCCTTAGAAACGTCTGATCAAATTAAAGCCACGATTGCGGAAATGACTAAAACTTTCCCCCCTGGGATTGAAAGCCGTGTGGCTTACGATACCACTTTATTTATTAAGGTGTCCCTTGAGGAAGTGGTGATCAGCTTGTTTATGGCGATCGCCTTGGTGGTGTTGGTAATTTTTATCTTTTTACAGGACTGGCGAGCAACCTTAATCCCCTCGGTAGCAATTCCGGTGGCGTTAATTGGGGCAATGGCGGGGTTAAAAGCCTTTGGGTTTGAACTGAATACGTTAACCCTGTTTGCTTGTACCTTGGCAACGGGTCTGGTGGTGGACGATGCCATCGTGATTGTTGAAGCCGTCTCAATCAAAATTGAACAGGGGATGAAACCCCGTCAAGCGGCTTTAGATGCCATGCAGGAACTCACGGGAGCCACCATTGCAACCTCAGTGGTGTTGATGGCTGTCTTTATTCCCGTTTGCTTCTTCCCCGGAACAACTGGGGCGATTTATCGACAATTCGCCATCACGATTATTTTTGCCTTGATCTTTTCCACCTTTAACGCCCTTTCCTTTTCTCCCAGTATGGCGGGGTTATTATTGCGTCGCAAACAGGAAACACGGGGGCCTTTAGGATGGTTTTTTGATAAATTTAATCAAGGTTTTGGTTGGGTACAGGAAAAATACGCTAAATTCATTACCTTTTTAACCCGGATTAATGCCCTGGTGATGGGCGTATTTGTGGCGGGGTTAGTGGCAACGGTATTAGTTTATCAATTGGTTCCGTCAGGGTTTGTTCCTGAAGAAGATCAAGGATATTTGTTGATTTTGTTTCGCACACCGGATGGGGTATCCCTGAACTATACCTCCAAAGCTGCGGAACAAATTGTTGATCGAGTATTAGCAATCCCTGAAATTGAAAGTGCCTTTGTGGTTCCGGGGTTTGGGTTTGAAGGACAAAACCCCAGCCAAGGGATCGCGTTTGTGTTATTGAAACCTTGGGAAGACCGACCAACGGAAGAACAGTCGGTTTATGGCGTTTTAAGACGATTAAATGGGTCTTTACAATCGATTCCAGAAATTCAAGCCTTTGCAGTTAACGCACCTCCGGTACAAGGTTTAAGTAATACGGGAGGATTTGAATTTCAGTTATTAGATAAAACGGGAAGTTTACCAATTCAATCTTTAATTGAAAATGGGAATCGTTTAATTGCAGCCGCTAATGCCGATCCAACTTTTCAAGGGGTTTTTAGTCAGTTTTCCGCTAGTAAAGCTCAGAAGAAAGTTGAGGTATTACGCGATCGCGCTAAAGCTTTAAATGTCAATATTAATGATGTCTTTGGCACACTTCAAACCTTTTTAGGATCATCCTATGTGAATGATTTTGTCTTGGGTCAGCGTCAATATCGGGTTTATGCTCAAGCAGAAGCGGAATTTCGCGCTAGACCAGAAGATATTAATCAGTTATATGTGCGTTCCCAAGATGGGGAGATGATTGCTCTAAGTAATTTAGTCAAACTCACAGATTTTGTGGGGCCAGAAACCATTAACCATTTTAATATCTTCCGGTCTATGTTAATTCAAGGCAACCCTGCACCCACAGCTAGTACAGGTCAAGCCATCGCTGCGATGGAAAAATTAGCCTCGGAGGTCTTAGACCCTGGTTTTGGTTATTCTTGGCAGGGAAGCGCCTTGGAGGAAAAATCGTCGGGGGGATCGGCGGTGATTATTTTCGGATTAGCCTTTATTATGGTGTTTTTGGTACTATCGGCCCAATACGAAAGTTATATTGATCCCACCATTATTATGCTATCTGTGCCCTTAGCCGTTTTGGGAGCGATGGCGGCGGTTTGGTTCCGATCCAATATTCTGCTGAGTGGAACATTATGGCCCACAATTACGAATGATGTCTATGTGCAGGTGGCCTTGGTGATGTTGATTGGTTTGGCGTCTAAAAACTCGATTCTAATTGTGGAGTTTGCCAACCAATTACGGGAAAAAGGCTTAAGTATTACCCAAGCCGCCATTCAAGCTGCTGAACAACGGTTTCGACCGATTCAAATGACGGCAATTTCTAGTTTAATTGGGTTCTGGCCGTTAGTGGTGGCTTCGGGTGCGGGTTCAAGTAGTCGTTGGTCATTGGGTACTGCGATTTTTGGCGGTTTGTTAGCAGGAACGTTATTAAGTTTGTTAATTACCCCAAACTTATATATTACGATTAAAACCCTAGAATCCCGTTTCCTCAAAGGCGAAAAACCCGATAAATCTAATAACAATAAATCCGATAAAAATAAACCTCAACCTCCTGCGGAGAATGGGCATTCTCAAGATGGGCGGGAAAACCCTCAAGATGGGCGGGAAAACCCCGCCCCTACGTCAAATTCCAGTACAACCGCATCAGATAGTAGTCCCGTTAATCGTAATTCGTAATTCGTAATTCGTAATTCCTTAAAACAATGTCAAACGAATCTCTTTCCTCTCAACCTGCTTCTAATTCTGAAGGTCAATCTCAACCCTTGAGTTTAAATTCTTTATCTGAACGCATTGATCGCTTAGAACATAAATTAGACCAAGCGTTATTATTATTAACGGATTTGTATCGATATCGCAAATTGCGGGATTTATTGGCGACTGAAAATTGGAGAGAAGCTGATGAAGAAACCACCAATATTATGTTAGAAATTATGAGCAAAAGTAGTCTGGAGAATATTATTCCTGATGAAGTCATGAACTTTCCCTGTAGTGCGCTACAATTGCTTGATCAATTATGGATGAGTTACAGTAACAATCGTTTTGGTTTTAGCGTCCAACAACAAATTTATACCCGTTTGGGGGGAACCGATGATATTTCTGATGTTGATATGAAAGTGTTACACGCGATGGAAACTGAATTTGGATGGATGGTCAATAATAAATTATTAGACTATGAAGATCTTGATTTTAGTTCATCGGCTCCGGTGGGTTGTCATCCCTCTGGATGGTGGCGTTCTCCCTATGGCGCGAAAATGGCGGTTTATTTTATTGCTCGTTTATTGCGTTGTGGTATTAAGTAATCAGGACAGTTATGAATCGAAATTTTAGCCGATTCAATCTTAATCGCTGGTTGAACCAAAGACAAATTCAACTTTTAGAATCCGCTTATCAAAGTGCTGAAGAAATTAAAACTCTGGAAGATAAATATTTTCAAGGAAACCCGATTAATTATCGTCCTGAGTCTCAAAAAACAATGGTGGATTTTGTTAAAAGTTTACGCGATCGCCATCTTTTTAACATTCGGTTTAATTTAGCTCAATTTAAAATTAATAGTTTTTTATTACCTCAAGGTTTGATTGATGAGGAAACGTCTCAATCTGTTGGAATATCTGAAGCTGAAATTATAGAAAAGCTTAATTTTATTGATTCGATTGTTAAAAAATATCGAGACAATTCTGAGGATATTTTAATTGAAAGTTTAGCCAATCCTCCTAATATTAATTCCTCGAATTTAATAGGATTAACTGCTGAAGAAGTCAAACAAGAACAAAATGAGTCCGCCAGCACCCTAACTTTAGATCCGGCTGTGATTGCGGCTCAATCTAATCTTTCCCGTCAATCTCAAGCTAAAAGTTGGTTTAATTGGGGTTTTTTCAAAGGTCAAAAACTTACCCCCAATTATGAGCAACAAGTCGTTCAAGAATTAAGAATTAGACGCATCCAAGATAAATTAGCAATGCGTTGGTTACTGATTTTATTCTTAATTCCTTTGTTAGTTCAAGTCACTGTGAAAACTATCATTTTTGATCCTTTGCTGGGGAATTATAGTAATAAAAATCCGACTAAAATCGAACTCAACGCGGAAATTAAACAGGAGTTTTTAAGAGAATATTCTGCTTTTAAAGAATCTCTTGAAATTCAACAGTTATTAGGGGTAATCCCAAAACTGTCAGAAGATGAGAAAGAGGAAAAGTTATCGGAAAAAGTTATCGAAATTTGGCAAGAATCCCGTAATCGAGCTTTAAATGGATGGAAAAATATATTATCTGATGGTGTTGCTTTACTAACGTTTGGGGGATTAGTGTATTTTAACCGAACTAAAATTACAATTGTCAGAAGCTTTTCTAATCGAACATTTTTAAATTTAAGTGATCCTTTAAAAGTCTTTTTGTTTATTTTAATTACCGATATGTTTGTCGGTTTTCACTCCGCCGAAGGCTGGGAAGTTTTATTAGCAGGGGTTTTAGCTCACTTTGGACTTCCAGAAAGTCCAGTAGCCATTAATGCGTTTATTGCAACGGTTCCTGTTATTATTGATTCCTGTATCAAATTCTGGATTTTTAGTTACCTCACCCGTTACTCTCCGGCTGCTTCTGCGATTTATGAACGGATGAATACTTAGGTTAATCTTAGATTTCCCTTTAAACTCAATGATGGGACTGCTAACTGCATTAGCGACAGTTATCCTTTCTGTTACATAGACAAATTCTGATTTTTAATATATCATTTTAATATATCAAAGTGTTCTATCTCGCCGAAAAGCATTCAGGATTTAGAAATTCAGCCTTTCAAATTAACGAATTTTAATCAAGTTTTTTGAAGTTTTGTAAAATAAATTAAAAATAGCATTCAAAAACGGAAAAATAGAGCTACTTTTAAAATAGAAGGTTATTATTACACTAAATTTTAACTTCAGATTGAACGAGCAATAAAATGATTGTATCTGTCAATCTAAGTACAATTTCTGGGCGTTAGAGTTATTCAAGGAGGATCATGATGAATATGCGACTTGTGATTTTTTCGGGAATGGTGATGATGTTAGTCGGTACAGTTGCGGGACTGGGAGCGTCTAAATATAGTGAAAAACAATATCAATGCTGTAATATTGGCCCCGCTTTAGATTTAGGTTATAGCCAGTCGAGAGCACCTCGGACTTACGCTCTAGCAGGCGCGGCAATGGGTTTTATTATTGGTTCTTCCCTCGAATTAGTTCGACAATCAACGCCTCAAGAAGCGGAAAAATAATCATTGGCTACAGTTAAAATCCTATCTCAACACCAGGGTTAATGAAATTAGATTGAATTAAACCCCTCCCCAGTTAGGAGAGGGATAAAGGATTTTTAATTACTTAAGGTATGAATTTTTAAGAAATTAGTACCCCTCGCGGTATTTGCTGGAATTCCGCCCACAATTAAGATTTTATCTCCAATTTCTGCAAGTTGTCGTTGTAATAATTTCTCTTGAGCCAGATCAATTAATCCTTCAAAAGAATTGACGTGATGTTCTAATAAAACAGGTTTAACCCCCCAAACTAAGTTTAAACGGTGATAAACATCTGCGTCGGGAGTCAAAGCAACAACCGGAACTTTTGGTCGTTCGGCGGCGGCTAAAGTTGCGGTGTATCCGGTACTGGTATAGGAAACAATGCACTTTAAATTCAGAATTTTATCAATGGTATTTAAGGCTTCTGTTAACGCATGAGTTTCATCAGATAGCGCCGGAGGATAATTTTTAAACTCAATTTCTGGTTCGACATCACGGGCAATTTTAGAGAGCATTTGTACCGCTTTAACCGGAAATTTACCAACGGCGGATTCTCCTGATAACATAACAGCATCCGTCCCATCAATAATGGCATTTGCAACATCACTCGCTTCTGCACGAGTTGGACGAGCATTGTGAATCATACTATCTAACATTTGGGTGGCTGTAATCACCGGAATGCCTTTTTGATTACACATCCGAATAATTTGTTTTTGCAAGATGGGCACTCTTTCCGGGTTCATTTCTACTCCTAAATCTCCCCGTGCTACCATTAACCCATCACATTCATTGATAATTGATTCTAAGTTGGTGATCGCTTGAGGTTTTTCAATTTTTGCGATCACTGGCATCTGCGGTGCTCCCTTTTCAACTAATAACGCTTTTAATGCTTGAATATCCTCAGCACGACGCACAAAACTTAAAGAAACCCAATCAATTCCTTGAGAAATTCCAAAGTCTAAATCTTGTTCATCTTTTTCCGTAAAGGAGGGAAGACGCAAGGTTAAACTCGGTAAATTTACCCCTTTACGACTTTTTAACCTTCCCCCTTCAATGATGCGACATTGAACAGTATTTCCCTGAATTCCTTCTATTTTTAATTCTAATAATCCATCATCCAGTAAAACTTGTGCTCCCGTTTCTGCTTCTTCTGCTAAATAGGGATAATCAATCGGAACAGTATGGGGTTTGTTCTCAAATTCATCAACAGGAACAAAGGTTAATAATTCTCCATCGACTAATTCTATTTCTTCCGACGGTAAATATCCAATTCTAATTTTAGGCCCTTGTAAATCTTGTAATAACGTAATCGGAGTATCTAATTCTTCTGAAACTTGCCGTAATAATTTTACGGTTTCTGCATGATCTTCATAACTGCCATGAGAAAAATTTAACCGAGCCACATTCATTCCTGCATTCACCATTTGACGAATGACTTCTGGAGATTTACTCGCAGGGCCAATCGTCGCAACAATTTTTGTTCGATTTTGTAAAGGTTTGAGCATGATTTTTGACCTAAAATTAACACGAGTAACCGATTAAGGAGTATCTCTTTTTCTGACTCTGTGATGTTTATAAATGTAGTTTTTCAATAATTTCATACAACACTTTGCAGGAGTTTTGTAACTGTTTTTCTTCGGTTTCGGTCAACGAAAGATTAATAATTTTAGTCGCACCTTTGCGGTTGACTAAAACAGGTAAACTGACACAAAGTTCAGGAAGACCATATAATCCTTGAACAGAACGACTCACGGTAATAATTCGATTTTGATCCCGTAAAATAGCCGTGACAATATCCGTAACTCCTAAACCAATGGCATAGGAAGTATATCCTTTTCGTTGAATAATTTCATAGGCGGCATTTTTAACTTGCTGAAAAATATCCTGTAATTCTTCATGATCACAAGTTGGACATCCTTCCCAGTCTCCATCACAAATTTTCATTCCCGCCACATTAACTTTGCTCCAAACTGGAACTTCACTATCTCCATGTTCACCAATAATATAAGCATGGATACTGCGGGGATCAAGTTTCAATTTTTCTGCTAATAAGTATCGAAAACGAGCCGTATCTAAAACCGTTCCTGACCCAATTACCCTAGAACTTGGAAACCCGGAAAGTTTCAAGCTCACATAGGTCATAATATCAACCGGGTTAGCAACAATTAATAAAATTGCATTCGGACAATATTCAGCAATATCTCCGATTAATTTTTTAAAGATTTCTACATTTCGTCCGACTAAATCTAAACGAGTTTCTCCAGGTCTTTGACTGGCTCCGGCTGTTATAATCACTAAATCTGCATCCCGTCCTGCATCAGCAACGGTTCCGACTGTTACTTGTGTGGGTTCAATAAAAGAAAGTCCATGAACTAAATCCATGACTTCCCCTTCAGCTTTTTCTTGATTAATATCTTGTAAAATTAGTTCATCAAAGCAATTTTGAATTAATAACGAATAAGCACAGGCCATCCCGACTTGTCCAGCACCAATAATCACACCTTTACGAGGGCGAATGGGGCTTAAGGGATTATGATCATCTGGATGAGTTGTAAATAATGGCTGAAACATAACCCTCCGAGGATTGATAGGATAATAAAAAAAGCTAATTCCCTGAAATTGATCGGTGATCTGGAATCATTATATCAATGATAATCTCGAAATTAACAAATTTAGATTTAATTTTAAAAAAATAAACATAATTTAACCTTTGATCTTCTGAATTAAATGATCAAAATAACGATTTAAGAGGGGGAAGAGTAAACTATGTAAAGAATTTAAAAGTTTCATTTCTAATCCCGGTGCGATCGCAAAATCATTATTTTTAATCCCTTTAATAATCTCTTGAGCAATATCTTCCGGTTCCCAAGGTTTAACTGTTCCGGTAATTGCTTTTGTTTCTGGGAGTTTTGTCTGGTTTTCAGCTAATAATTGAGGTGTATTCGTATCGGGCGGATAAACAATAGAAACTTGAATTCCCAAGGGCTTTAGTTCTCCTCGCAACGATTCTGCTAATCCTCTTAACGCAAATTTAGTTGGACTATAAGGTGTATAACCATAAATTCCAATTAATCCGGCTCCTGACGAAATGAGAACAATTTTACCTTGTTTTTGCTGGATCATTGTGGGTAAAACTTCCCGGATACAATACAACGAGCCCCAATAATTAACAGCCATTGTTTGTTCAAATATTTCTAGGGGAACATCTTGAAAATAACCAGGATGAGCCATTCCTGATGATAAAATTAAAATATCAACACTCCCTAAAAGTTTAATCGCTTTTTTGATTGAATTTTCAGCTTCTTCCCGTAGAGAAACATCAGCCGAAAGGGTAAATATTTTCTGATTTTGAGATAATTTTACGGCTTCAATTTCTGTTTGAGCTTGGTCGAGAGTGGTTTGATTTCGAGCAATAATCGTTAAATTTGCACCAAGACTCGCTAATAATTGAGCCGTTGCTTTCCCAATTCCACTAGAACCCCCCGTAATAATAATATTAGTTTGATTAAAATTCATATCAAAATCATGGCAAGTTAGATTCCTTTTAAGGTATTATAACAAAAACCATCAAAATAAGATAGCCTGCTAAAATTATTTTAACCTATGGCGATCCGTTAAAAATTATATATAATTAGATATAATTTAACTATAAACCCAAAAGTAAACGACTAGAAATGGCAACAGGGATACCCGGCAAGAATCAGTACAAAAAGCTAAAAGATAGTAGCCTACTTTCCTTTTCCTTGGAATATGTAGGAAAAGTTAGTATTGAAGATATTTTAGAGAGTCCATCAGCACAATTAAGAAAAATTATAAATGTAGAAAAAGAAATTAAAAATCAGTTAATTTATGGAGAAAATTTAAGGGTTTTAAGGAATTTATTAGAGAATTCGGATATAGCAGGAAAAATTAAATTAATTTATATTGATCCACCCTACGCAACTGGACTAGGGTTTGAGTCCAGACAACAAACTTATGCTTATCAAGATTTCCGAGAAGGTGCAGATTATTTAGAATTTATTCGACAACGGTTAATTTTACTTAAAGAACTTTTATCAGAACAAGGATCAATCTATATTCATTTAGACCAAAATATGGCTTTTCCCGTTAAAATTTTAATGGATGAAATTTTTGGAATTAAGAATTTCCGTAATTGGATTACTCGAAAAAAATGCAATCCTAAAAATTATACTAAAAATCAATATGGAAATATCTCAGATTATATCCTTTTTTATACAAAAACCGATGATTATATCTGGAACCAACCTTTTGAACCGTGGACAGATGATAAAGTCATTAAAGAATATCAGTACATTGAAGAAAAAACAGGAAGACGCTATAAAAAAGTTCCCATTCATGCACCTGGAGAAAGAAAAGGATCAACAGGTCAACCTTGGCGTGGGATGCTTCCTCCACCGGGTAAACATTGGCAATATACTCCAGAAACCTTAGAAGAAATGGATAAAAAAGGTGAAATTTACTGGTCGTCTACTGGAAATCCTAGACGGAAAGTTTACCTTGATCAAAGCAAAGGAATAGCGGTTCAAGATATTTGGCTGGACTTCAAAGATGCTCATAACCAAAATATTAAAATTACAGGCTACCCAACTGAAAAAAACCCTGAACTTCTAAAACGAATTATTCAGGCTTCCTCTAATTCTGGAGATCTAATATTAGATGCTTTTTTAGGGAGTGGAACGACTGTTGCAGTTGCAGAAGAATTAAAACGGCAATGGATTGGGATTGATAACTCTCTTTTAGCCATAGAAACCACTATTCAACGTTTAGTGAAAGGAACTCAAGCAATGGGAGATTTTGTTAATGGAAATGGAAGTTTACCTCAACAGCAGTCTTTAATCAATACAAATAGAATTTTAAAAAGGGGTTTAGAAGTATATATTGAGATGGAATCTGATGTGGAAAAAGTGACAGAAAATCAAATTGAAGATTGGAACTATTTACTTAACTTTCAAGCCAATCTCTGGTAAATCTTTCATCTAACATTTTGAGAGTGCAGACCATTACTCGTCCTTTTCCATCAGTTTCTAAAGAGGCATAATCATTCCACATTGACCCCAGAGTTAATCCAGGGCCATCATTTAAAAAGAATACTTTCAGAGGTAATTGATAGGTGTCCGCATATTTAAGAATATGAGTTGATTTCTCTCTATTTCCACCAATCCGATCATCTTCTTGTGCTCCTCCTCGATCTGAATCATAACGAGCAAACCCAATAACTAAAGGAGTTCCATCTAAACGAGAAATTAAAATATCTGTTGGTGTTTTTTCCTGCCAATTTTCCAAAACTTCATCAAGCATTATATCTCGTCCTGCTCGAATGGGGCCTTGAATTAAATATTCTGATCCAAAGTAGGCTTCAAACCAGAGAAAAAAGGCTTCTGTTAATTCATATCCTTTCTGACCTCGACTTTTATATTCCATTAGAATTGCGATTAAAGCTTCATCAGGAGTAGGACGAGTTGCTAATTTTTCTTTGACATCTTCTATCTTTCTAAATCTGTTTCCATAGTTTTCAATAATTTGGCTCATCTTTTTCTTAACCTTTAACATTTCAACAGAAGTATCTGGGGATACATACTTACGAAAAACTCGTAATAATTGGGTTCTGGAAGGATTAGGGATTTCAGTAATTCTCAACAGTAAATCAGCCGAACTATTAGCAGTATTAGCTAAATTGGCAAACTGCTCTATAACACTTCCATAAATCATGGTGGCTTCATCCAAATAATCGGGATAAAATTCTGAGTCTATGAAAGTGATATATTGAGAATTTCTAGTTTTATATTCAGCAAACGAAACCAAGGGAGAGTTCTCCTAAACAAGATTTGTCAAATATTAACTAATAGTGTTTCTTGGTACACCCTAGAAACTGGTTTAACGACGGAATAAATGGGAATGTTCAGGGTTATATAATCCTGATCTTAAAGTTGAAGCAGGAGGCGTTTTTGTTAAAGCCGGACTAATCACATAAAGCGTCGTTCTAATTAAATTTTCTTCTTGGGTTACTTGTGCCATTTTTTCTAAAGGAACCACCCGGATTTTCTCATCTGGCCATCCTAAACGATAACAAATTGCAATGGGCATTTCGGGAGGATAATATTTCATTAACTTTTGCTGACTTTCCTCAACATAACGGGCACTTAAATATAAACATAAACTGGCTTTATGAGCCGCTAAACTTTCCAATTCTTCATCGGCTGGAACCGCAGTTGCTTTGCCACTGACACGGGTTAAAATAATGGTTTGCACTAATTCTGGAACCGTTAATTCGACTTTTAATTTGGCGGCTGCATCCTGAAAAGCACTAATTCCCGGAACAATTTCAAACTCAATGTCTGCTGCATTTAACTGTTGAATTTGTTCATAAATCGCTCCATATAAACTAGGGTCGCCCGAATGTAACCGCACAACCGACTTTCCTTGACGGACTCGTTCAATCATTAAGGGTAGAATATCTTCTAAGGTTTTATTTGCCGTTTTAATCAGTTCTGCATCCGCCCGAACCCCCCTTAAAATTTGTTGAGGAACAAGGGAATCTGCAAATAAAATCACATCCGCCGATGCTAATAACTTTTGAGCTTTTATGGTTAATAACTCAGGATCACCAGGGCCGGCACCGACAATATAAACGGCTGGTTTTAGCACTGTTCTATCCTGTTGCATGAGATTCTGATTCCCCCAAATTTATGATTGATTTTTAGTTTTTCCGGATCTGAACTAACTGACTAAGAAGACAAGAATGGTAGATGCACCCTGGTTGATGCCCTGGCTATCGAGTCTAGGGCTTTTTCTATTTAAGAATTAGAAGAATGAGATTTCGGCACAACATCCGGTAAGGTTCGCTTCAATCCATATAACCAAATTAAGCCGAATAATCCTATGATAATTCCACTTAAACTGACGAATTGAGCAATTTTTAAAGGCCCCAACATTAAACTATCTGTGCGTAACCCTTCAATCCAAATTCGACCTGCACTATAAGCACATAAATAAACCAGAAAGATTGTTCCAGGTTTCAGAGGCGGTTTACCTTTTAACCCTCGAAAGAATAAGGTGATTAATAAGGTAAATACCATTAAATTCCAGAGGGATTCATACAGAAAAGTGGGGTGAAAATACTCGTAGGATTCTAAGCCAAAAGGACGACGTTCGGGGGGAATATAAAGTTTCCAAGGTAAATCCGTTGGGTCACCAAAGGCTTCAGAATTAAAAAAGTTACCCCAACGTCCAATGGCTTGACCTAAAATTAACGAAGGTGCAACAATATCGGCTAACTGCCAAAAGGGAATTTGTTTGATTTTTGCAAATAATAATGCTGCAATTAAACCGCCTAAAATTGCTCCATGAATGGCAATTCCTCCCTTCCAAATGGCAATAATATTAGCGGGATTATTAACATAACTTTCCCACTCAAATGCCACATAATACAATCTCGCACAAGGAATTGCTGCAATCACTAACCAGATTGCTAAATCCCCGATGAGTTCAGGATCAATTTGGCGACGGCTGGCTAGATACTGAGACAAGGAAACTCCAATTAAGACAGCAGAGGCAATTAACACGCCATACCACCGAATTGATAACGGCCCGATTTCAAAGATAATGGGGCCGGGAGAGGTAAATTGAAATGCTAGAAATAAATGATTTGTATCCATAATAGCTGATTCTAAGCCAAGTTATTGTATCATCTTTTGGGGATCACAGGTCAGGTCTAATTTTTTTTTGAAAAGAAGGCGGATTAAAATATTAAATAAAATAAATTTTAAGATGTTTTCAATGGAAAAATCGGTACAATAGGATGAAGTGTGCTTTCTGTCAAATTTTAACCTTTTTGATCAGGCTGGATTGCTGATGATTATGGTTTCAGCTTCTGGTTTTCCCATCAACCCGCCACCGTCAATTGTTTTAATGGTAAACGTCCCCCTATGTCTTCCTCAAATTTACCTCCCCATTCATCGGATTTAGAATTAGGGTTAGCGGCTTTAAAATCTAAGGATTATCAACAGTCGATCGCTATTTTACAACCGATTGCTCAATCTGAAAACCCCTCTAAATTCAAGGCGCAAGTCGGTTTAGTAATGGCTTATGAGCGAACAGGAAATACAAAATCAGCCCTTACTTTATGTCGAAATTTAACCCAATGTCATCAAGAAAAAATCCAAACTTGGGCAACGGATTACTTAAAAAAACTATTAAAACGCAACCCTCCAAAACTGAATAAGGTTGAATCTATTGATATTGAAAATTCTAACCCATCTGATGAAACCCTGCCTTCAGAATTACCCCCTATTATAGAAACAGGTTTTATTCCTTTAAATCCTAACTTACAACCGACGAAGGCGAAATCTACCCTAGGAAAAGTACCCAAACCTTCCTCGATATCACCACCTCAAAAATCTCCCAGTGTTCCTGTACCCCAAGCTCCATCTTTAAACCGAGAAAAAACTAAATCAACCTTTCAAAAACCGAGTTCAAAAATTCCCCCTTCTACTGTTAATTCTGAACCGGAAATCATTGAATCTTCTCCCGCGCCTGCGGTTCAAGAATGGCAATTGCGACAAGCCGGACGAGCTACGAATTGGAAACAGCTTAAACCTTTACAATCAAGTCCTTTTAAACTTGAACAACTCTTAATGGCTGTGGGTTTAACTTGGTTTATACCGATTGTTTTAGCATTTATTAATAATACCTTAAATCAAATTTGGATTTGGCAACCTATTTTAAATCCTTGGCAACAATTATCCCGCCAACCTTGGCAAATTATTTTTATTCTTTTGTTTTTATTTATAGTGGGTTGGATTTGGCAAACTTCCAGATTTTTTGCTGAATTTATATTAACGATTTTATCGATATTGTGGTTAACGCCTCATTTATTAGATAAGTTACTGGAAATTACCAATCAAGCTTTAACTTGGCTACCTTTGTTACAACCAATTCCTTTATTTTATCGTGACCCCACTCAAGGAGTTTATATCACTTTATTGATTTTATGGGTATTCTCTCCTTGGTTATGGGATGGACTACTTAAACTCAGCTATGGTTTAAAACCTTTACCCCTAACAACGTTATTTAACTATAGCCAAGAAACCAACAAACTTTTAAGGAATTACTGTCAGAAGAAAAAAATCAAATTTCCCGAAGTTAAATTATTACCAATTAATGATCCGATTATTTTTTCCTATGGAAGTTTTCGACGTTTTGCTCGAATTGTTGTCAGTCAAGGATTATTAGACCAATTAACAGAAGAAGAACTAGCTGCTATTTTTGCGCGAGAAATTGCCTCAATTGGAGAATGGGATTTTGCTGTGATGTCTTTTGCTACAATCATCAGCCAAATTCCCTATTTAATTTATTGGTATTTAGCAGAATTTAGCGAAAAATTACCGCAACTCAATCTTCCATTTCCTACCTTTATTCAAAAATTGATATATGAAATTGTCAATGCGATCGCTACTTTTATTTGTCCTCTCTGCTATGGTTTATACAAACTTTTAAGATTTCCCTCCTTGTATTTATCCCGTCGTCGAGTTTATTATAGCGATCGGATCGCTTGTAACCTCACCGGAAATCCTAATGCTTTAACTCGCGGCTTATTAAAAATTACTATAAAATTATCTCAAACCATTCAAAATAAAAGAAAAACTGATTTTATTCTCGAAGCCTTTGATCGATTAATACCCCTGAGTTATCAACAAGCTTTAACCTGGGGGAGTGTCACCCCTTACACCTCTCCCGACTCTTTATTTCAATGGGATTTAACCAATTCCTATACTTTTTGGCTAACCTTAAATCAATCCCATCCCCTCATCGGAGAACGATTAAAAATTCTAAGTTTTTATGCTAATTATTGGAAATTAGAGCCTGAATTTGATCTATCCAATTTCAACCCACCCAAACCGCAAAAATTTGATCTGAATAATTCCCCTTTATTATTACAAGGTGCACCGTTTTTTGGGATTCTTGCAGGAATGGCAATTGGCGGAACCCTTTGGTTAATGGGAGGACTGTGTTCTATATTAGGATTGTGGCAATTAGAATGGCTATGGGGAGACTATTGGATTATGGCAGGTTGTATTCCCATTGGCTGTAGTTTAGGAATTTTTATTCGGACTAATCCCTTTTTTCCTGAGATTAAATCCTCTAATCTTTTAAATCAACCCCACTTATCAGATTTAGTGATTAAACCTAATGCCATTCCCCTCGATAGTCAACCGATTTGTTTAACAGGTCAACTTCTCGGTCGCACCGGTTTAAAGAATACCTTTGCTCAAGATTTAATCCTACAAACGTCAACCGGAATGGTCAAACTGCATTATCTTCCTCAATGGACTCCCCTGAGCAATTTTTGGCCGAGAATCATGCAACCCCAGGAGTTAATCACCCAAACGATTAAAATAACGGGATGGTGGCGACGAGGGGCGACGCCTTGGATAGATGTAGACACCCTAGAAACCTCCGATCATCGAACTGTCTTACAAGGCGGACATCCCTTGTGGTCTACAATTTTAGCGCTGGGTTTTACCCTCTGGGGAGCTTATCTGGTTTCTCAAGGGGGATGGTGAAGGAAATTCACCAGAAAAATATTGCTTTTTTGCCGGATCAATGTTACATTAATTAACTTCACATTAAGCCTAACGTTACCCCTTTTGGGATAGAGTCAATTTGATCACGCCGTTGAGACAATTCACAAATTTTGCACAATCAAATGCAAAAATTTTGGTAAAACCCTAGAACTGTGTTCAAGGCTGTGCTATCTTAGAGATTGGCTCATAACGATCCGGTACTGGAATACCCATAGCAAAGGTTCTAGGTTCCATTCAATAGCCTGATTCATCCGAGGCGAAACAGCAACTTAAAAGAAATGACAAATTTTTTGTTGAATGCTGTACTCAAAAATTGGCACTCCAAAGGCAGGAAGTTAACATCCAGTGAGTTGACTTTATATGGTCTTAGCTATAGGAAGTTCAATGTATTTTTGAACACAGGAATAACAAAACGCTATAGCATCAAGTTTTGACAGATGGGAAAAAGTTTACAAGACAACCGAGCAAACCAACATTCTCTGCATGATGAATTATATATGGAGGGAATGGCAGGATTTTATCTTGAAACCGGGATGAAGTGGGTTGTTGAGTTCAATTTAAGAAACCAAAGTGCTAATTGCCTTGGGGTTAATCCTCGATTTGTGTGTTTAAACCGCACAAGTTGGGGATAATTTCGCCTATTCATTTTTCATTAATTTGGAGGTACTACTCATGTCCGTTCGTCTTTATGTTGGTAATCTTCCCAAAGAACTGGAACGCAAAGAATTACAAGAAGTCTTTGTGGAAGAAGGAGATACCGTTTCTGCTAAAGTGATAACCGATCGCAAAACGGGTAAATGTCGGGGATTTGGATTTGTAACTGTACAAACCGATGAAATCGCCGATCAAATTGTTGAGAAATATAACGGGGTTATGTTTAGAGAAAATGCCTTAAAAATAGAAAAGGCATTACCTCGTAAAAAAGGCAAAGGAGAAGGGGTAGGCGGTAGCGAAAATGGTGGGGAAGAACAACCCCAACAACAGCAACAAGCTCCTGTTCAACAACCTGTTAAAGCGGGTAGTACACCTAAAGCGGGTGGAAGCAGTGGTGGCG
>NZ_JADEWU010000103.1:0-17698 GCF_015207485.1 Planktothrix mougeotii LEGE 06226 | reverse complement strand
GGTGACAACTGCTGGGGTTGGGATGGGGGAACTAGCGACGGGAGTTGTGGCTGTTGTCCCTAAACCATGACGACTAACGGCGGCTTGTAACCAAGCAATATCCATATCCGCCGAGGATTGATTTCCCCAACGCCAGCCTAAATAAGTGGCTTTTTGGGTGGTAATGACAGCCGGAGAACTACCACTGGCTTCCCAAATCCCTGCGGTATAACTTTCTAAGGTGGTGGGAATTAGAACCCCCCCTTCAACGGGGTTTGGGTTTTGCTGCATTGGCCCCCAAGTGGTGAGGGAGGGGCAAAGGGTATCTCGACTGCGACAGCGATTTTTAGCGACTTGGGGTTTAGCGGGGACGGTGAGGGGAAAAGCCCAATAGGAACCTAAAATTGAGCGCAACAGTTGACGGACTAAGGGGGTAGACCGTTCTCCTACAGGGCCACTGGCAATCACCTGTCCCCCTTGTTTGGCCCACTCTTGCAGAATTTTGGCTTGTTCGGTTTTAATTACTGTTGTATTGGGTAGGAATAAAACCCGAATTCCTTGCAGATCGGTAACGCTTTTAATATTGTTTAAATCAACGGTTTGATAGGGAATTCGACTGGCTTTTAACCGTTGTTCAATGGTATTCCATTCGGCGAGTTGTTCGGTATCCCGAATCACCCCTAACGTTGCGTTGGCTTGGCTGAGGGAGGTTAGGGGAATCGATAATTGTAAAATTGTACTGGCAAGAGTCCCCAGGAGAATCTGTTGGAAAAACGTTTGCGATCGCCGTTGAACCATTGGTTTCTATTAATTTTTGACTAATAAAATAAATCGAAGTGTTATATCACAAATAGACAGAATTGTCAAGTCTATTTTTCCAGACTAAACCTTAATTTCTGCCCAATTCCCTCTCATTCCAATTCCACACCCCTAAAATTGGAGGAGTCTTACACAAATCTTTACTATTCTATCAGGGATAGGAGTCAAAACGATAAACTCGATTTAGATGTTTGTTGCTTTAATCGTGCTTTTGATCATCCCTTGCTAAAGAGAGCAACCTGTTATATTAATAATCTTAATGTTGCCATCTCAAATCCTGTAACTTGGTTAATGTCCGTCTCTCAATCTGAAGGAGACTCTAATATGGAAACTATGAAATTGCGATCGCATATTGGAATCAATGGTATATTGCAAATCCAAATGCCTACCGATCTGAAAAATACTTCTGTTGAAGTCGTAGTCGTTTTACAGCCATTACCATCTGAGGAAACTCAACCCCAGTATAACGCTTGGGGAAAACTAACAACTAAAGAATCAATGACTGAAGCCGTTACTCAAATCCAACAATTACGAAAAAAAGTAGGATTGGATAAAAATTCAATTCGAGAAATGATTGAAGAAGGACGTAGGTTTTAATGCGGTTTATATTAGATTGTTCAGTAGCAATTAGTTGGTGTTTAGTGGATGAAAATAATGATTATGCTAATACTATACTGACAATAATGCCCGATTGTGAAGTTTATGTACCGAGTATTTGGTCACTAGAAATTGCTAATACTTTACTGGTTGCTGAACGACGTAACCGGATTACACCTGAGCAATCAGAGTTAGCTATTGCTTTATTACAATCACTATTAATTCATATTGACGAAGCTACGAATACTCATGCACTCTCGTCAACTTTGGTACTGGGAAGACAAGAAGGTTTAGCAGCCTATGATGCAGCTTATTTAGAGTTAGCATTACGGTTGAAATTGCCGATTGCAACACTTGATACCCGGTTGGCGGAAACTGCAATTCGCTGTGGGGTACAGTTGCTCGTTGTTGATCTCAACAAAGCCTAATATTGTTATTTCAATCAACCCCTAACCCTTGTTTAATGGATTAAAAGGGGTTGAGTTAACATTCTTACTGTTTTTTTGATTTTGAATAATCTAAAAACTTTTGATACCAGTCACGATGTTTGTCTTTCACCCACTTAGGAACTTGTGTTTCTGGATCATTAGGATCACTTTCTAGTTGTCGGCTTAGAAGATCACTAATATCCTCAATTTCTTTAGCTAGATCAAACCCAAAAATATTATATTTATTATGATTAAGGTTAAAATCCAAATTTAAAAATGGGGTGGGATCAGCTTCCACATCATCCCCAATTCCAATCATGACAATTTTTAATTCTTCTTCATTATTTAACTTTCCACAGGTTTCTTTAATCAGCTTTTCAAACTCTAGCTGATCATCGAGCATACCATCGGTATAAATAATAATAAAAGCATTTTTACCTTGGTTTCTAGCTCCATTCATCCAATGATCTAAACAGTGTTTTAAGGTTGGCGCAATATAGGTATTAGAGTCAGGAAAATTTTCCTCAAAAATATTTGAGTACAAATCCGCAGGCGGAATTTCAAAACGGCGACCTACCCGATCTCGACTAAATAAATAGAGATGAACTTTTTCGCAAATTTTTCGACCATTCGTTTCCCGTAATAACTTTTTAATATCTCCTTCTAACAGTTCCGCTAAACTGTCCCAGCGAGTTTTACTTTTGCCTCTATCCTTACGATCCATTGTGGCACTTTGGTCAACGAGGATATAGACTTCTCGATTCAAAATTTTTGTGCTTGCCATAAATTCTCCTTGGCTATTAACTAGAAAAGTTTGTGTTTTGTCAATCCAGTTCAGATTGAATATTTCTCGATAAATTTGGTTAGCAACTTGTAAGTGATTATTAGATTGAATCACTAAACCGGATAGAATTAAGTTGATTTGTTCGGATTGATGTCCTCTAAATGGAATTTGAGTATTATTTAAAAGTTGGCGATACAAATTTAAGGCTGCTATTTTCTCTGAATACTGAGTATATCCCAGGATAAACCAATCTTCAATACTCCGAAAATGAGAAGATTTATCATTTCTTCGCCAATCTTCGATTATCTCCCGCTTAACAAGATCACCAATATCTTGATCAATTTGTATAGAGGCATTAATAGATTCTCTATGTCTCATGACTAAATTACACAAAACTTGAGTTAAAAAGGGTTGGCCCCCTGTCCAGGATAGAATGGCTTTTAGGAGGGATTGGGGATTATCGTAGATACCTTCTAATCCCTTGACTAAGGGTTGACAATCTCCTGATAAATAAGTTAATTCAATAGCTTTAGCTTGATTAAAGGCAAACGCTGCATCCGATAATAAATCCTCTGGTTTAGCCACACCCAATAAAACAAAAGTTAAAGTATTTAAACCTTCCTCTGTTAATAAAGATTTAATTAATCCTAAAAAACTATTTTGCAGTTTCCAATAAATTAGGGTTTGAATTTCATCTAAAAAGATAATAATTTTAGGAACCTCTAAACTTTGCAACACTTCTTTCATAAAACTTTTAAAGCGAAAGGTGGGAGGAAGTTCGGGAGAATTATACCAAAACTCTCTTAATTTCTCAGTCCAATTGATTTCAGATGGTTTTGCCCATTCGTTAATTTTGTCACAAATGGCGTGTAGCAAACTTAAATATAAAGAGGCTTCCGATAACGCTTCCCCAAACCCTTGTAAATTAATCTGAATACATAAAAATTCTTCCTGGGTTAAGCGATGGGCTGTTTTCACCATCAGGCTACTTTTTCCAAACTGACGGGGAGCTAAAACATAACAAGGATAATTGTGATATTTCAAAGATTCATAGAGTTCCTGATCCGCTTGACGTTCCACATAGGTCAGGGAATCTATCTGTAAAGCTCCTCCGACATCTTGATAATAATGGGGTGAGATAGAATTAGTCATTTTGGATTCCTAAATATTTTTTGAAATACTCTCGATATAAACGATAAGGTACGGAAGTTGTCGATGAGGATTGTATTAAGCCTATTTTTACTAATTGAAATCGATCAATATCATCATCACAATCTTGATCCGTGATAATTTTTTTAAAGCAGTCCAAAAGTTTGGGATTAGCTTGTAAGCGTTGGAGGTTAGTTAATAAATAGTCATCAAATACACCATTTAATTGAATAGCATTGTTAAAGAGTTGATTAGGGGTAAGTTGAGAATTTTTGACCAATTCATACAGACTCCGATTGACTAACTCAGGATGTCCTCCCACCCACTCCATTAGAACTTCGACTTGAGCCTCTAATTTTCCTTTGAGTCCATACATTTGCGCTTGGCGTAAAACCTGAGCTTTTGTCAATTCGGGTAACTCTAAATCTCGTCCGACATTTTGTAGGGGAGAACCTGCAATTTGGTCATATTTAGCATAGGGTTCCGTAGAATAGGCAATCACTAAATGGGGCCAAATGACAGGGGAAGTCGTCACTTTTTTCATCTTTTCTTCATACCAAGATCGCAATAGCTGGCTGAAGGGAAAGCTAGTTGATTGAGATTCTAAAACCGCATCCATTCCGTCGATTAATAAGGTTTTCGGTTGATGGATTTTGGAAAACACATAATCTTGTAAATAACTTGTACAGTTTAGACCGGGTGCAATATCATCGTTCCAAGAGGATTTTAAATCTCGTGGTTCATGATCTTTTAAACCTGTTTTGAATTCTTGAGTAACTGCATAGGTGAATTGATAAACCAGATCGTTCAAATTATCTAAGGTATCAGGGGGAAAATTTTCTAAATTGACCAGACCCACTAAATGCTGTTGTTCCTGTTCTAAAAAGTGTCGCAGATGGGTTAAGGCGCTGGATTTCCCAAACCCTTTACATCCTTTGACTCGAATCAGGAGTAACGGTTGGGAGGGTTGATAAATTTGAAATGCTTGTTTGAGGATTTTATCGGTTTCTCGTTCTTGAAAGTAGGGGGAGTCCACTGGTAAGCAACCTGGTTCGGGATAGCTCCCTGGTGGAATGGCGGATAAGGGAATGTAGTCAGTCAAGCCATCCTGTTTGAGTTCGGTTTCATACTGGGAGAACAACTCGACTAATTCAGACCGTCGTTGTTTTCCTTTAGTTTTCATCTCCAACAACGCATACAGGTCAGCCACTTGCTTTCTGATTGTTCCTTCTGCTGTGTTTCGGGTATCCGCGATCGCTTTAAAGGATTGACCTTGCAACACTGCTTTCAGCACCTCAGCTTTGACGGGTGCAGTCTTTTCAAGATCTCGGAGTTTCGTGCTTAGGGTTCTGTAGTCCATAGGATCTATGATACTTCCTTTAGCAAAAATCAGATCCTATTGTTCTATTTCGATTTTTTATTGCGTATTTGCTTGACGTTATTGTTCTATTGACGCATACTGTAACTATCCGCTTACTGATGGGGTCAGTAGAAGAAAAGCCCCACCAGTGGCAGGGCATCAATCGTAATATATCTTTAAGGATCATTAAACTATGAAAAACGCAAGTTTTCAAGGCTTGTCTAGCTTTAGCCATGAGTTGGATCTTCCCCTAGAGATCCAAAGCATTATCAATAATTACCCTGGTCAAATCCAACCTCTACAATGTTTTATTATTGCTTATTTTCCCGATAAAAATTTCTGTCAGGCTAAATCTTTGTTAGTCGAGTTTGCGGAAAGACTCAAAGGTGGGACGATGCACAATGGGCAGATGGGGGTATGTTTTTCCTCGAAACATAAGCGTTTGATTGCTGATGATATCTTGATCATTCGCTCATTTACTGATGCTTCTACTCTAGCTGAAAATTTGGATTATTTGATTGAGCGAGTAACCCATTGGGGTCGAGTTTGTGGGGAAGAAACAATGGCGGTGGAGATCGGAAGTTTGTTTGGAAGTGTGATGTTGTTGATTTCTCTCTAATTGTAGTGAGGGCTTTAGCCCTCTCTTTTACAGGCTTTTGTAAAGGCTAATAGCATTGAGGTTATTAATAATGCAAGAATGTAATGGTCGCAAATGCAAATGGATCAATCGCTCCCCTCATATCTATGACTGTTTAACCTGCGGTAAGCATAGAAATCTTCGGAAAAACAATGAGGATGATCCAGTGTGGACTTTTATTGTGTTAATGTCCGTTGCCTTAATAGTGACAATAATTGTAGGAGGTAATCAATCCCCTAAAACCTCACCATCTCAAAGTAAATCAATAGAGACTCCTCAGATTAAATTTGTCGAAAATATTAAATAGTGACCCGTTATTAACCTCGTTTTTAGGCAAGTTTCTAGCAAAGCCTAAAAACGAGATATTACCTAAAACAAGGAGAAAAATAATGAAGAATTACGAGAAAAAATTATGGTGGTGTGCTGGAGCTGATATCGACTTGTTAGAACAATCCTATGCCAGCGATCGCCACAAATTCACAGCCATTGGAGCTTCTATTCTCTTAACAACAGCCTGCGCGATTTTATCAGGAGGATACGCCTTTTATGTTATTTTTAAAAGTCTTTCTATGGCTTTGTTGCTGGGGTTATTTTGGGGATTGATTATCTTTAATTTAGATCGCTCCATGATTTTATCGTTTCATAAAGAAAAGATTATCACGTTTGAACAAATAGCAATAGTTGTTAGTCGGCTTTTGGTCGCCGTCCTGATTGCAGTTGTGATCGCTATACCCTTACACTTAAAAATCTTTGAAAAGCCAATTTTAGCTGAACTAGCTCAAGAAAATGCCTTGATTGCCCTACAAGTTCAAAATCAACTGAATGAAGGGATGCCAGAAATTCGAGAGTTACAAGCGGCGAATCAAGCCTTAGAAACTAGCATTCAAGAGAAGGAAAACAAGCGTGATCAGCTATGCGATCAAGCCATTAAAGAAGCTGAGGGAATTAGTGGTACAGGGAAAGAAGGAAAAGGCCCAGTTTATGCAGAAAAAAATGCAATTTGTCAGAAGCAGGAAAGCGAATTAGAAGAATTAAAAGAAAAAAGCAACCCAATTCTTGCTGAAAATCGCCAACGGATCAATACCCTGCAAGCCCAAAAAGATCAACAGTTTAAAATGGTAAAAAATACTAGAGAAAAAGCCGATGATATTATCACTCAATTAAATACTCTGGAGAATTTGGGCAAAAAAAATCGAGCGATCGCCCATGCCAGTCATGCCATTTCTTGGTTATTCATTGTTGTAGATACAGCCCCCATTTTTGCCAAATTACTCGCTAAACGTAGCCCCTATGATGCTATGTTAAAACAGAGAGAACAGGAGTTAATTGAAAATGCAGACCAAGAAATTAATAACATCAAAGAAAGGGTTTATCAGACTAAGAAATTTGAGCTAGATGTATATTTACAATCAATGGTAAAGGCATCTACAAGCTCCGAAATGAATAAAATGATGGAAGAAATTGCCTCTAAGATTATTGAGAAAACGAAGGAACAACTGTTAAAACAAGTACAGCAATTTCAGGTTTCTCGTCAATTCAAGCAAAGGATTTATAAACAACAAAAGTCTACCTTATCTCAACTGCAAAATGCCGAAACTCAACTTCAAAATACCCAAAATGCAGCTAATCATCATGTGGCGAATGCAACCCAACAGTTAAAAAACTATGTTAATCGGTTTTAAACAATTGGTTTGCATAAAAACAGCACCATGAATGATGTTATGGGTTTTGCGATCGCTTAACCCATTCTACAACAATTCTATTTAAGGAGAACCATTATGTCTACACTCGAACCCATGAAAATCAATAGTTTAATGGCAAAAGGTAACGAACTCCAAGATACAGCAGCCCCGATTGTTCGGATTACTGGTCATGCTCAATCTGCCATTGATCATGTTATGGAAAAACGGCAAGGATTTGTACAACGTCTGTTTCCTGATGCTGGAACTCGCGCTGCTATTCAAGGAGAATTAGCTTTAATTAAGGATGAATTTGCCTTTCGTCGTCGCGCTTTAGAAAAAGTCCGGGAAACCCAAATTCAATCCTTGACTGAACATTGCAATCAATATTTAGTGCAAGAGAAAGCTGAAATTCGCCAAGCTACTGCCACCTTTTTACTTCAGAAAAAATTGGAGTTAGAAAAGAATCTCGATAGTATTTCCGAAGAATTTTTTACTCGAATGGAAATTAAAATGCGAGAGGTTGAAGCCATCCAAAATCCGATCTTAAAGCAAGTTCGGGAAACCCAATTAGAAAAATCCATTGCCGATTTTGTTGAACTGCAAAATCATTTAGTTGATCAATTTCAGCGTATTATCTCTGAAGGAGTTTAATCCTTAATTGTAGGGGTGCGTTTTGCCACAATTTAATATTTCTACGCCTAACCTTCCTAAACCCGCCCCAAGATATACGTTTTAAAAAAAGCGATCGCTCATTAATTTTATCCGGCGATCGCTTTTATAAACTCGGTTTTTATTATAACCTTTGCTAATCGTTATAGTGGTATGCGATCGCGTAGCCACTACAATCTTAGTTAATTAACAATTCCAGCCTTAAAAACTCGACCAATGACATCTTCAATGGGGGGATCACTTACGGTTAAATCGAGGACATTGAATTCAGCTAATATTTTAGCAACCGTAGCCGTTAAACTCTCCCGTTCTACTAATAATCGTACCACTTGACCTTCCATCGATTCTATTTCTCCATAGGTTAATAATTTCTGCTGACAGCTTGCTAAGGTATCTCCTGAACAATGCTCTAATTCTATTTTCACTTCTCGATAGGGGGCAAATCGTTCTAATAAACCTTCTAAACTGCCATCATAAATGAGTTGTCCTTGATGAATTAAAATCACTCGTTTACACAATGCCGTAATATCTGCCATATAATGACTGGTTAACAACACCGTTGCTTGATAACGGCGATTATATTCCGCTAAAAACTCCCGCACATTCACTTGAGCATTGACATCTAATCCTAACGTCGGTTCATCTAAAAATAAGACTTCGGGACGATGTAATAAAGCTGCCATTAATTCGGCTTTCATTCGTTCTCCTAAAGACAATTTTCTAACGGGTTGTTTTAATTTTCCTTCGAGGGATAACATCTCTGTTAATTCCCCTACCCGTTGGCGATATTCTGCATCAGACAACCCATAAACGGCTGCATTAATTTTTAAAGAATCTAAGGCGGGTAAATCCCAAATTAATTGTTGTTTTTGCCCCATTACTAGGGTAATTTTTTGTAAAAATTTAGATTGACGTTTAAAGGGGGTATGGTGAGCCACTTCAACATATCCACTAGAGGGATAAATTAACCCAGTTAACATTTTTAATGTGGTGGTTTTTCCGGCCCCATTTGCTCCTAAAAATCCAACAACTTCACCGGATTCTATTTTAAAAGATACCCCCTGAACGGCTTGGACATTCCGATAGGTTCGTTTGAAGAAATGACGAATTGTTCCTCGAAATCCAGGCTCTTTAATCGCAACGGGATAAACTTTACTTAGCTGTTCAGCGATAATGATCGACATAATTTTATTTAAAATTTTCTGCTTAGATATCAGAAACCGGGTTTCTGTCGTGTTCTTTGGTGATTGAATGCAGATTGTTTGAGAAACCCGGTTTCTTGTTATAAAATTTTAGGGTGCGTCAACCATAAGTGTAACGCACCCTAGATAGAATGATTGCAGCCCAATTTAACCCCAATCAATTAATTAAATACATTTTCTGAACTAGAGGAAGAATCTGTTCCCCCTTTAACTCTAGCTTTGGCTTTAGTTGCACTGCGTTTGAGGGCTTGCAGTCGAGCTTCATAACGAGCTTTTTGACGTTTTTTCGGAGTTTGATCCACTAAAGTTTTTAACGCACTTCCTAAACTTTTATAAGCATTGGGTAAGGTATAACCGAAACGAGTTGCTAGAGCAATGGCTTTTTCATCCGCATCTAAGGATTCCTGTAATGTCCGTTCTCCATTATTTTTTTGATAGAGACGATAGCCGGAAACGCCACATAATGCCAAGGCTAATAATAACAGCAGTCCGTCTTGTACCCACAGTTCTCCGACGGCGCCCCCTAAACCAATGGCTAAGGCTGCCATTTCCCAGCCATCTCTGGGAATCGTATCATTTTGAATCCGGGCTACTTCATGCCAAAATAGCAAATTGCGCTGATCCATTGCCAACTGTTCCCAGCGAACCAAGTCAATTTGAATTTCAACTTGATCCTTGCCAATTTCTTCGCAACGGACGAGCGGTGGGTTCACTTCAACGGTTTTCTCCACCGTTACCCAACTCTGCAACTCAGGGGGAAGTAAGCCTTTTAGTCGCCGGAGTTCGCTCATTTCGGCTCTGGCAGTGGAGGTTGCATAGGATGTCATAGTTTCCGGCTCAACGAAATTTCTAAAAACAACGGGTTGTATTTGATCATATTGTATCGTAGTCCGTTTGCAACTATCTGGAGACAGGAAATCGTCAACCGTTAACCGTGTTTAAAAACTCTCGGACATTTTGTAAATAGGTTTCGGGATCTTCTAACATGGGAAAATGGGCGGTATCTTTGAGAATCGCTAACTGAACTTTAGGGTTTAAAGCAGCAGCTTGTCGTCCCATTTCGGCGGGAATAATTTGGTCATGTTCTCCCGCTATTAATAATGTCGGAACCGTTAATTTTTTAAATTCTTCTGGTAGCCATTCTGTTGCTTCTTTACAAACAGAGGTTAAAACGGTTCCATAGGCGGCATCAAAATCAGCTAATAAGAAATCTTCTAAAAAGGCTTGACTTAAGGGTTTAGGAATGGGACGGTGAAGAAATCGAGCCATAAACATTTTATCAACCCCTGGAATTAAACTTAACCATTTGGGGCGAAACATGACGACATAACGGCTAAATTTGTGGAAGGCGTTAAAGGTTTTTTCATCATATTCAAAAATACCGCTACAGGTTAAAATTGCTTGTTTGACTCGTTGAGGATATCGATTTAAAAATAATAAAGCAATAGAACCCCCCATTGAGTGAGCATTCAGATAAATTTGATCTAATTTTAACTGATCTAATAAAGCACATAAATCTTCAGCATATTCAATTAATTCATAACGTTCTGATACGCCTGTATCGGTTACGGCTAGGGGTAAATTCGTGCGTCCAAACCCCCGTAAATCATATATTAAACAATCAAATTGATCTGATAAGGCTTCGGCGGTACTTTCCCAATATCGTCCTGAACCGCCCCAACCATGAATAAACACCATTACGGGTTTTGTTCCGGGTTTAGAATTACCTGTTGTTACCCACTCGCAGTAATGCTCGACACCATTCACAGAAATTAAGGTTTTATTTAGATTTGTGCCTACAGTCATTTTCTTAAAGGTTAAATCAATAAGCTTGATTTTAAAATATTTTGAATAAATAATGTTGCTGTTGTTGGCGTTGCTGTTTTTAATCCGGTTGATGTTTCATGGTTCCACCATCCTTTTGTGGTTTGGGGCGATCGCCATAATTCTAAATGTTCAACGGCAGGTTCAGCATAAAAACTTTCATTTCCGCTTCCTAATAAAGCTGAACTCCAATCAGTAAAATAGTCATGACTTATCCGATAAATGGGGAAATTTGCCACTAATGGAACGCCCCAACCATCAATCGCAATAAAGGCTTTAATCTTCCCTCCCAACTGTTGCCAAGCTAAAGCTGCCCCAATTGCTCCCACAACTCCCGCACTAAAACTAATCATTATTATAGCAGATTTAGGGTTATTTTGTTGAATAAAATTATAAACATCAAAACTTGAATAAGCAGGATATTCTTGAGTTGGAAAAATTAATAATTCTCCTAATTGTTGTTGCTCTCTCCAATTTTCTATAATTCCATTTAAAAAACATTCTGTTAATTCAATTTCATGAATTCCAGGGCAAATTAATAACATTTTTGATCAGTAATCAGCAAATTATACCGTGGAACAGGCATCCTGCCTGTTGCATCTTGCCTGTTGTATTAATAGGCTAACAGGCAAGATGCCTGTTCCACATTACCCCCTTCCCTATCCCCCCATAGGGGATGTTAAACTTTTAGGGAGAGTTACTTTAGGGAATATCGCCCTAGGTAAACTCGATAGTAGCACTTGAACGTGAGGACAAAAACGTGGTTGCGACTCCTGAAAAACTGGAAACCGTTACTTCAGCATCTACCCCGACAGATGGCCAAAATCGAGTGGCGGTTTTGCTTATGGGTTATGGTGAAGTCGAAAGTTATGAGGACTTTGCTAATTATAACGAACAAGCCTTAAATCTTTTAACCGCTAAATTTGCCCCCGTTCCCACTTGGATTTATCCGCCTCTGGCTAAACTTTTAGCGATGTTTGATCTCCATGAATGGAGTCATCAACATGGTAATTTTATTTCTCCCCATAATGCAATTTTCGAGAAACAACGGGCTGGAATTGAGCAACATTTAAAAGAAAAATGGGGCGATCGCATTAAAGTGTTTAAAGCCTTTAACTTTTGTGCTCCGTTTCTTCCTGAACAGGTTTTAACTGAAATTAAAGCCGAAGGATTTGATAAACTGTTGATTTATCCTTTGTTAGTTGTTGACTCTATTTTTACCAGTGGTATCGCCGTTGAACAGGTGAATAAAGCCTTAGAAAAATTGGCAGATGAGGATGAACATTGGGTAAAAGGTCAACGGTATCTTCCTTCCTTTTATAATGAACCTGACTATATTCAACTGTTAGGACAGTTAGTAGAAGACAAGATTCAAAAAGAGCTAATTCAAGCTTATCTTCCCTCGCAAATTGGTATTGTTTTAATGAATCATGGCTGTCCCCACAAAGCCAAAGGGTTTACTTCGGGAATTGATGAAAGTCAAGCTCTTTATGAACAGGTACGGGAAACTTTAATTAACCGTTATCCGTTAATTTCGGTGGGTTGGTTAAACCATGATACACCCTTAATTGAATGGACACAACCCAACGCTCAACTTGCTGCTAATAATTTAATTGAATTAGGAGCAAAAGCGATTGTATTTATGCCCATTGGATTTGCGACCGAAAACCATGAAACGCTGTTAGATGTTGAACATATTATTGAGGCTTTACGTCGCAAATATTCTGAAGTCACCTACGTTCAAATGGAATGTGTCAACGACCATCCAGAGTTTCTGAAAATGGCCGCAGATTGGGCAAATCCGCAAATTGAAGCGCTGTTTAATGAAATGGCTTTAGCGGTCAATCCGGCTTTGGCAAATGTTCATAGTCACGATGATCACCATCATCATAGCCATGATCATGATCATCACCATCATCATGATCATAGTCATCATCATCACCACCATTAAGGATCAAAAATGGGTGTTGGTTAAGGGTTAATGACCAACACCCATTACTAGGAATTAACGGGGTTGAACTAAAAAGACAAAGGTATCAAAATTAACAGAGTTAGGAAATTGTTGAGAGTAAATCACGTTATATCGTTTATTAATTGCATGACTCAAAGTTTGTGCCACTAAACTGTTAGATTCAAAATAAACTATCCAGTAACGAGATTGTGTGGGCGGTAAATCATCTAACATTTTAGAGATAAACTTGCGATTTTCTTTGGGGTTACGAGGTATTTTCTTTAATGCCATTACGTGGAAGGATGAAGAACCTTTGTAGTAGCGAGGAAGAGCTAAACGGGGTTCCCACTCATCGGCATAAAATCCAATTATATCTCCTGGTTTTTCCTGTTGTTGAATTAGTTGAGCAACTCCTTTCCAATCATCATGGTAAACGACTGTATAGTATTGATTTAATCCTCCACCGACTGCCAGGAAATAAACAAGAGCAATTGCGAATGCAATGGCTCGATAGTGTTGCCACAACTGGTGAAACCCAACCGCTAGTAAAATCAGATAATAAGGTGCTATAAACATTAAATAGTTGGCTCGCCAAATAGAACCTCCAACATAGGAAATGATCAGAATCAGAAGGGAAGGAAACACAGCCCAAATTGCAACCCAGAGTAGTGTAGGGTAGCTTGTTCTTTCTTGAATTTGATCCTTAACTTTGAGTAAACTAATGATCAATAAAAATACCATCATTAGGGCATAAACACCGTAGAATAACAGGCGGGTTTGGTTATATCCCCAACCTGCCAAACTTAAGTCTAATTCCCTGAATCTACCTAGATTAGTCAATGGCCAGAAAACAGTGAATTCAACGAGACTAGAGGGAAGAGCTTCCAGACCGGGTTTAGCGCGATAAGTAATCCAGCCTGTCATAAATTTAGGGGCTTCTTTCCAAAGAACATAGGCAAAGGGTAACCAAAATAAACCGATTAAAATTAAGCCTTTTCCTAACTTGCGAAATTGATGTCTTTGCTCTCGGAATTGCCAGCCCAATAAAATCAAGTCTGGTACTAATAGTAAGAGATTTAAGGGCGTTGTTAATATAGCTAAACCTCTGGCAAGAATCCAAGACCGAAAAGAAGATTTTGGGGTATTTTTTAAGATATCAATCAGGGCTATAGTTCCCCATAAGGTTAAGAAGGTACTCAAGGAATACATCCGAATTTCTTGAGCATAGTTCAAAAATAGGGGGGAAACTGCCATTACAAAAGCAGCCACTAAACCAACAGAACGAGATGCAACTTTTAACCCTAGTAAATAGATGAGAAAAACACTCCCTAAACTAAAAGGAACGGATAGCAATCTTAACCAAGCATCACTGGTTCCGAAAATCATCCAAAACCTGAGCAATAAAAAATAAAGGGGGCGAGTTCCTAATTCTAATTTTTCGGCATCTATAATACTAAAGTTTTCATCAATCCAAAGGCTTTCTGTTCCGATCTGATATAAACATAAGACTGTTGATAAAACTAGGATTAAAATAATAGGAATCCAGGGACGCAAAGATGAATCTGATAATCCTTGAGGGAAAAATTTAAAGCTCAACATTTCTGGGCTTGATTTCTTCATATTCTCAGTAGATGATAGGGAAAATTTCAACAAAAAAACTTATTTTGCGTTTCTGCAAAAAAGGATAAGAGGGTAATACTAAAAAACAGAGTAAAAGAAATTATTTAATGGGGTAGCAGTAGGTTTATTAATCAGATCGTAAGTAGGTAGGCAGGATTAAGCTATACCATGTAACAATATGTAAAGAAGCCTCGATCAGCCATTACAGAGGGTTAGAGCAGTTTACAATTGTTTACATAGTGGCGTTTTATAGAGCCTACCTACTTAATGTAGACTGAATGAATCAGTCAGCAACGAGACTCAGTGATTAAAAATATAAGAACAAAATTATAGCAGGGTTTAGTAAATTTGACAAGTGTTTTTTGGGAGAAACTTACCGTTAAGAACTGATGTAAGCTGTTCAGCACCTAAAGTGTATAGTACGAAATCGTGTAATCATTGCAGTGCGTTGGTGTTAGCCCTGGGTAGCAGTCCGTCCCCGCTCCCTAAGATATAAAATTTATGTGGGTAACAGCTTATTCTATCCCTTTAGGTAAGTATCTTTTTTTGCTCAATGTTTTAGAAAATTACCCATGATCAATGCTTTTACACCGTATAATTTTTTACTTTTTTTCCTGAGATATTATCTATAGGCTCTGGTTAAAATTGTCGTGACCAGTCGGATAACCATCGTTCAACAACAACTTTAGTTTGGGTAAAAAATTCAACGGCGTGTTGTCCTTGACCGTGTAAATCTCCAAAAAAGCTATCTTTCCAACCACTAAAGGGAAAGAAAGCCATCGGTGCCGCCACCCCAATATTAATCCCAATATTTCCCGCTTGAGCTTCATAGCGAAACTTCCGCGCCGCCGCCCCACTACGGGTAAATAAACAAGCCATATTTCCATATTCACTTTGATTAATAAAAGCGATCGCTTCTTCAATGGTATTCAGATGAATTAAACTTAATACGGGGCCGAAAATTTCTGTGCGGGCAAGTTCTCCCTGGGGATTAATATCTTGTAGGATAGTCGGACGCACAAAATAACCTTGTTCATAACCGGAAATTTTGGGGTTTCTACCATCAATTAAAATTTTCCCTCCTTCGTTTTTTCCTTGTTCAATTAATCCTTCAATTCGAGTTTTACTTTGGGCAGAAATAACCGTTCCCATTTGTACATTGTTATCTAATCCATAGCCAACAATTCGAGTTTCTGCAACGGTGGCGATCGCATCTGTAAAACTCTGTTTTGCTTGACCAACGGTAATGGCAATAGATGTAGCTAAACACCGTTGTCCGGCGCAACCAAAAGCACTATCGGCGATAATTTTTGTGGTCATTTCTAAATCAGCATCCGGTAAAATAATCACCGGGTTTTTAGCTCCGCCTTGGCATTGTGCCCGTTTTCCGTTAGCAGTTGCCCGACTATAAACATATTTAGCAACGGGAGTAGAACCCACAAAACTAATGGCTTTAATATGAGGATGATCTAAAATAGCATCGACGGTTTCTTTGGCTCCATTGACTAAATTTATCACCCCTGGCGGTAATCCTAATTGATCAATTAAAGCAAACACTTTTTGCATCGTTAAAGGTACTTTTTCCGAGGGTTTAATAATACAAGTATTGCCACAGGCGATCGCATAAGGAAAAAACCAAAAGGGAATCATCCCCGGAAAATTAAACGGAGCAATTATTGCTACAACGCCTAAAGGTTGACGAATCATGATTTCATCAATTCCCCTAGCAATATCTTCAGAATTGTAGCCTTGAATTAAGCTAGGAACGCCACAAGCCACTTCAACATTTTCAATTGCCCGTTGTAATTCTCCCAGAGATTCTGCTAAGGTTTTTCCACATTCTAGGGTAATCGTTTGAGCTAAATCTTGTTGATTTTGCTCTAATAATTCTCGGAGTTTAAATAAATAGCGGATACGTTCTGTAACAGGGGTTCTTCGCCAGGATGCAAAGGATTCTTGGGCGATTTCTGCCGCATGATTAAGTTCTGCTGCCGGAGAAAGGGGAACTTTTGCTAATATTTCTAAGGTTGCTGGATTAATCACATTTAGGGTTTCTGTGGCTTCAGAAGAACACCATTGACCATTAATATAGTTGCTGAGAATTGGGGGATTTGTCATTTTTTTAATATCCTAAATTATAGGGTTATTTTGTTCCAAATAAGCGATCGCCTGCATCTCCTAAACCCGGAATAATATAGCCGTGTTCATCTAAATGCTCATCAATTGCAGCCGTATACAAAGGAACTTCGGGATGATAAGAATGGAAATGATCAATGCCTTCTGGAGAGGCAATTAAGCACAAAAATTTCACAGATAAAGGGTTTGTTTGTTTCAATCTTTCGATAGCAGCAACGGCTGTATTTCCAGTAGCAATCATCGGATCAACCACTAAAACTTCCCGTTCTTCGATATCATCCGGTAATCTAAAATAATATTCAATTGGAATAAAGGTTCGGGGATCTCGATATAATCCAATATGTCCAACTCGTGCCGAAGGAATTAATTCTAAAATACCATCTAAAATTCCCTGACCTGCCCGCATAATTGAAACAATAACCATTTTTTTCTCGGAGGCTAAAATCGGCGCTTCCATCGGGCCTAAAGGGGTTTTAATTAACTGTTTACGGAGGGGTAAATCTCTCGTAATTTCATAGGCTAATAACATACTAATTTCTCGCAACAATTGACGAAACTTGGCGGTACTGGTTTCTTCCCTTCGCATCAAGGTGAGTTTATGTTGAATTAGAGGATGTTGAATAATCGTAACGTTTGGATACATGAGTAATTTGGGGGAATTAGTGAATATAATCTCAATACAAATTAGCTTATCTTAATAACGTTTTGTAAAATACAATCAGCACAAAAAGTAATAAGCTGCTACGCAGCTTGATTTAATAAACGGCATTGCCTTTGTTTTTAATTTTACGATTCCAATTAATGATTAGTTCTCCTTCATTTAATAATTTATGTAATAACTCTTCTAACTGCTCAACGGAT
>NZ_JADEWU010000102.1:0-17819 GCF_015207485.1 Planktothrix mougeotii LEGE 06226 | reverse complement strand
GATCGCATCCAAGGGGAAACAGCCGAGAATATTGAAACCGCGATCGCTTATTACAAGGAGGCATTGTCTGTTTATACCCGCAACGCTTTTCCCCAAGATTGGGCGACGACACAAATAGGTCTCGGTATTGCCTACGCGGTTCGCATCCAAGGGGAAAAAGCCCAGAATCTGGAAACGGCGATCGCTTGTTTCACCCAGGCATTGTCTGTTTTAACCCCCAATGCTTTTCCCCAAAATCATGCGGTAACTGCCTTTAACTTAGGACGGGCTTATCAAGACAGTCAACAATGGCAGTTAGCTTATGAAGCTTTTGCCGATGCCATGAACACGGTAGAAACTCTCCGCAGTCAAATTGTTTCGGGGGAGGAAGCGAAACAGAAATTAGCGGAGGAGTGGAATATACTTTATCGGGGGATGGTGGAAGTTTGCATCGAACTGAAACACTATGAAAAAGCGATTGAATATGTGGAACGCAGCAAAGCCCAAAATCTGGTGGAAGTTTTAGCGATTCGGGACTTGTATCCCAAGGGCAAAATTCCTGATGTTGTGCGTAGCGAATTGGAACGATTACGGCAAGAAATTGATTACGAAGATCGTCGTCAAGCCGCTGCTTCCCAACCGGACTACACCCTAATTAACGAACTGCGTCAACGCTACGATCAACTGTATCCTTTTAAACCGATTCAATATGGAGAAATTCAAGATTTAATTGACGATCACACAGCTATTCTTCAATGGTATATTTTCGGGGATTGTTTTCGCGCCTTTATCATCACCCGTCACCGTTCCCAACCCCTGATTTATACTTTTACTACCACCGATTTAGAACAATTACAAAAATGGGCAGATGAATATTTTAAAGCCTATTATGCCTCTGAGCAAGCAGAAACAAAATCAGAACAAGAAGCATTACAAGAACAATGGCAAAATAGCCTCCCGTCTCGTCTGCAAGATTTAGCCAAGATTTTACAGATTGATCAAATTTTAGGGAAATTCTCAGAACTTCCTAAATCAATTAATCAATTAATTCTGATTCCCCATCGCTATTTGCATCTGTTCCCCCTCCATACTTTACCCGTCAGCACAGAAACTTGGTTAAAATTCCATCCCCAGGGCAACCCCATTCCCTCCCATCCGACTGTTCTTGATTGTTTTTCCCAAGGAGTTCGCTATGCTCCCAGTAACCAACTATTAAAGCAAGTGCAAGAGCAAAACTGCACGGAATTTGATCGCCTATTTGCAGTTCAAACCCCGAACCCAAATTTAAAGGATTTAGATTTAGGTTCAGTAAATGCCATTAAACAACAATTTCTCCAATCGGATATTCTGAAAAACGATGGAGCCAAAAAATCAGACATTTTACACATTGATGCCACTACAAAAAACGTTATTAGTATCAATGAAAAATTGCGGAATAGTCACTGTGCTTTTTTCTTCTGTCATGGGAAGTTTGATCTCAAGAATCCCTTAGATTCAGGTTTGGAATTAGCCGATGATGTCCTTACCTTAGATGATATTATCCGCTATTTTGAGTTAAAAAACTGTCGCCTCGTCACCCTTTCCGCCTGCGAAACCGGGTTAACAGACTTCAGCAAAAACAGCGATGAGTATATTGGTTTACCCAGTGGCTTTATTTTAGCGGGGGCTACGAATATTGTCAGTAGTTTGTGGTCAGTGAATGCTATTGCTACCGCCATCTTAATGCTAAAATTCTACCAAGAACTTGAAAACCTTGGTAATATAGGATTAGCCCTCAAGTCTGCCCAATGTTGGCTCAGGGATACCACCGTTCAGGGGTTTCAAACCTGGCTACCCACCACGCGCCTGAGTGATACTTGGCAGGGGCAATTAAAGAGATATTTCCAAAAACAGGAAATCGAAAAAGCAGCAACGTTTCAACCCTTTGAATCTCCCTATTATTGGGCTGCGTTTTGTGCAATTGGTAAAGGAGTTTAACCCATGTCAGTTTATCGAAATAGTGTTTTAGTGTTTATTGAATTAATAGAAAAACCCAACTCAATCTCCCTTGAAGATTGGCAAGATTTACAGCAGTGGGTTAATAATATTCCTAGCGATGAGGAAATGTTCAACCATTCCGTTTTAACGATACCTACGCTATCGATCTAACGCTGTTTTCTAAACCCTTATCTACCTCCATTGATACTACAGATCTAACCTATTTTGAACTCAATCATTTATTACCAAATTCCATTCAAGGTTCATTAGGACAAACCCTCTGGCTTTATGGAGAAGCGGAAGCAACCGATGAGGAATGTAAAGAAATCGCCAAGCTTTGGGCTAATAAGCTGTTAACAAATGAATATAAACTTGTTTTTCGTCATCAAGGAAAACTGTTTAAAAGTCATATATTTCAATATGAATTAATCAATTTAACTGAACCCCAAAATCCAGCAAAAAACTGTCAAATTCTGATTTCAATTAATAACCATCAAGCTAATACGATTGAACTTGTGGGAAAAATTTCCGACTGGATCATTCATTTCTTCTGCTGTCGCCATAAGATTTTATATATCTATCAAGAAGCTGAACAAGCAAACCAAACGGCGCGAAAACAATACGTCGAAATTGAGGAAAAAATAGATAAATTTTCTAAGGAGATCGCAAATTCAGAAACTCGCCTTGAAACCTTTAAAGAAATGCTCAATTCTATTCCTATTGATCTGCTCAATTATAGCCATTCTTTACGCGATTTAAAAACCCATTCCACCTCTTTATCTACTAACATAACAAATTATAAAACTTGCCTTAGAAAGATTTTGACTCCAGAAGATCAGGTGAAATTTTGGCAAGAGTTTAGCGATCGCACCTGTAAACAATATCAAACCCAAATTGAGATTAATCTCAATTATTTATCCCCTGGTCAAGATTTACTCGAACAATTAATCAATACTATTCGCTGTTTAGTTGAAATTGAACAAGCGGAAATTGATCGAGAAAAAGCCGAAGCTTTACGCACAAATGAAGAAGCTGAGGAAAAACGCGATAAATCTTTAGAGCGTACTATTTCAATTTTAGGTGTTAGCTTAGGTGTAGGAGGTATTGCTTCATCAATTACCTCAGCATACATTGAAAAACCCCTAACCCTATCCTATCTGGAAAAATCCCTAACCGTTGATCCTTTTATTCTAGCATTTTTATTGAGTTTTGGAATAGCTGCGATCGCAGGTCTTATAACTTGGGAAATTACTAAAAAATGGCAATAATATTACAAGAAATATCTGATTTAATGAATTAAAATACAAAATTTGTGTTATAATAAAATCAACCCTAATCAATTACAGTGATTATGGAAGAAATACTGACCTTAAAAAAATTATTGTTAAAAGGGGATATTCCGGGTTCCCTTGCGGTTGTTGAAGAATTGGAAGAAATGGGCCGTAAAGAGATTATCAAAACAATTCGGAGTTATGCTGTTATTCTCTTGATTCATTTAATTAAGCGCCAAGTTGAAAAACGAACTACTCGATCTTGGGATGTTTCCATTCGGAATTCAATTCGAGAAATTCAACGGGAAAACAAACGCCGAAAATCTGGAGGATATTACCTCAATTATGAAGAGCTAATGGAAACTTTAGAGGATGCTTATCTGAACGCAATTGATCAAGCGTCTTTAGAAGTTTCAGAAGGAATTTATGAGCCTCAAGAATTAGAAAAATTAGTCAATCGTGAAGAACTATTAAATCAAGCTTTTCAGTTAATTACATAAATTATGTTATAATAAAATCAACCCTAATCAATTCCAGATATTATGGAAGAAATACTAACCCTAAAGGAATTATTGTTAAAAGGGGATATTCCGGGTTCCCTTGCTGTTGTTGAAGAATTAGAAGAAATGGGTCGCAAAGATATTATTAAAACGATTAGAAGCTATGCTATTGTTTTATTAATTCATTTAATTAAACGTCAAGTCGAAAACCGGACAACTCGGTCTTGGGATGTTTCAATTCAGAATGCTATTTTTGAAATAAAGGACGAAAATAAACGTCCTCGCTCACAAAGTTATTATCTATCTCCAGAGGAACTTGAGGAAGTTTTAGAAGTTGCTTATAAACAAGCGATTAATAAAGCATCCTTAGAGGTTTTAGAAGGAATTTATCAAGCTAAAGAATTAGAAAAATTAGCCAACAAAGAAGAAATATTAAAGCAAGCGATGGAGTTAATTAAAGATGAATAAATCATAACAAAAATCGAGTTACTGACCCTGATTTATGGGATAAAATCAACATTTTTGATCCAGAAACCCGATTTCTAGGAGTTGGTAGTTAAAGATGTTTTTCTCGTTCTAACCAAGCTCTCATTTTCCCCGGATTTAATAACCCATAGGGGTCTACTTGTTGTTTAAATTGTAACTGTTCTAAATTGATCATTTTCATCCCTCCATCTTCTAAAATATAAGTATGAGGATTGAAAATCACAGCACCTCTTTCTTCATGATAACGAATAATTTCATTTAACCGTTCTTCTGTCGTAAATCTCACTAACTGTAAAGAGGCGGGGTGCATTTCTCCATGCAATCTTAAAAACTCTAAATGTTGCATGACTTCATCCCCAAAATGATCATAAAGATGTTCTAATAATTCTAATTTTCGATCCGCAGGTAATAAAGTTTGTAAATAAGTAATAGACGGATCTACACTTCGAGCGTGTAACGTGGTATGGTTCCAAGTATATTCTATTATTGTTGTTCCTTTCCCGGCTTCTTGGGATGGCTTTTGATAACAAATTTCTCCCTGATATTCCTTCACTAATTCTTGAAAAGGTTCTAAACTGGTTTCCGAAATCATTAACAATGCTGCGTGTTTTCCAGATGGAATTATATCTTTAAATGCAGCAAAATAGGAGGGAATAGGAGATGCAGAAACGGAGATTAATTTTTTAATAATGCCATCGGATAAAGCTAAGGCTTGACCAAATCGAGCCGAGGTCATAAAATTATCAAAGGTAACAATAATTTCTGACCAAGGATAGGCAGGAGCAAGGGGAATTTCTAACTCAGTAATAATTCCATTAGTTCCATAAGCATGATTAACTTTCTGTACATCATCCCCTCTTAATTCAATAATGCGAGGTTCATCTTCCAGTGTCACAACTCGCGCAGCTTGTAAGTTACCGCGATCTCGTAATTGTCCATAAGTAATAGAACCAATTCCTCCACTTCCGCCTTCAATAAATCCCCCAATTGTTGCTGTCCGATAGGTGGAAGGAACCATGCGTAATTCCCATCCCATTTCCCTTGCTTGTTTATCAAATGCTGCTAATTTAACCCCCGGTTCTACACAAGCCAACCCTGGTTTTATCCATTTAATTTGATTCAATTTAGAAATATCTAAAATTACCCCTCCTTCTAAGGGGATACACTGTCCATAATTTCCGGTTCCCGCACCTCGAACTGTCAGAGGAACTTTATATTTCAGACAAACTTTAGCCACTTGTAAAATTTCGGCTTCCGTTGTGGGACGTACTACAAGATCTCCAGTTTTATCCTTAAGTAAGGGTTGCAAAATTGGGCTAAAATGATAATAGTCTTGAGACAGTTTCATCACTTGGGTTTGATCCCGAATCATTTCAATCCCCGACAGTTCAGAACAAAAGGTATCCCAGTTAATATCAATCATAGTTATGGTTGAACGAGAAAATATTATTATAGTCTTAATAATATTAATAATAGCTTGGTGTGGGATGCGTGCACCGCACTGATACACCCCACAGATCAAACAAAATTAACGAATAGTAGCCAACTGTTTTTCCTTAGAAATTGGTGCACTTAACGCTTCTTCTAAGGGGGCTCGTCCTAAACGTTCTTCTAAAATATCCATTACCGTGCGTCCAAAATCATTAGGGTTGCGGTTCCAGGCTTCTAAACAGATTTCCCCAAAAAATGATCCTAACGGTTCTGGGTTCCAAAGTAACTTTCTGGCTGTCCAAGGCATTAAACTCATGGGATTATACCCCGGTTTTAACATATCCTTTTGGAACGCATATTCCTCTAAATGGGTGTGGGGTTGTAACCCAATAAAGAAAATCGCAGGTTCCACTTTATCCGCCCCAAAAATCGCTTCTAATTCCCGATGATAAGCAATCGTTTGACGAATGGTATCAAAGGTTTCATCAATGACATTAAAGGAATAATTCACCGAAACCAAATCATTAAACCCGGCGGCTTTTAAATCTCGACAATTTTCTAATACCACTCGCAGATTATATCCCATCCGCATTTTTCTCACTAATTCCTGGGAACCGCTAGTAATGCCAATTTCAAAATAATTCATCCCTGTTTTTGCCATTAATTGGCATAATTCAGGCGTTAAATTATCCGCGCGAATATAAGCCGCCCAGTGAATATCCGTCATCCCCGCATCAAGGATTTTTTGTAATAATTCTACTGCATCATCAATAAAACGACGGGCGGGAATAAATTGAGCATCGGTAAACCAAAAGTTTCTAATTCCTCGGTTATAAAGTTGCTGCATTTCCGCTACAACTTCATCGGCGGGATTAATTCTAACTTGTTTTCCTTCAATAACTGTGTAAATACAATAACAACAGTTATGGGGACAACCCCGCTTTGTTTGTACCCCAATATAAAAGTCTTGGTCTTGAAAATAATATTGAAATTCTGGCCAAATTGTTTCAATATAATCGTAATTACAAGCTGTTTTTTCAAAATTCATGGGTTGTTCATGAATTAAGCGATCGCGTGGTGTTGTTTCGCCCACAATATAACAGCGTTCCTGGGCTAAATCTTCCCCTCTTAATAACTTTTCTAATAAACTTTCCCCTTCCCCAACAGAAACAATACTTCCTGTCGGTAAACTGGTTCCCAACTGTTCATAAAAAACACTCACAGCCCCTCCCCCAACAACGACCCGCGCTTGAGGGTTATATTTTTGAGAACGAAATAATCCGCGTTTAATTAATCCTAAATTACGCCACAGTTCGGTATAATAGGAGGTTGCTAATTTTAACCCGCCTAACGCTCCCCGTAATTTAATTAAAGGGTTTTTAGCATAATAAAATTCAAAGGCATTTTGCAGGGGATTTCCACCCCGTCCGCCTACAGGAGCATAAATTTGAATATCTCGCCAAGAAAACACTAATAATGTCGGTTGAAACTCATCAACACAAGCATCCAACGCCGCAGCATAATCTAAGGGAGGAACCGCCCCTAAATCAAAAATCCGTTGTTGAACGCTGGGAAACAGCTTGTGAACGTGATCAGACAGATAAACCACCCCAATTGGGAAAATGGGGTTACAGGGGAGACGGACGTAAAGGATCTTATCTTCCATAAAGCTTTTGTGGGTCAGGCGGAACTAAGGCTAAAATCAGTGAAGTTATATCGAGTTTATTTAAGATTCCTTAACACTATAACGAATTTTGGTGCGTTTAGGGTTGCCAATCTGAGAAAATGATGAAGTTTGGATAAGTGCCAGGGACAGAGATTGATCGATCCCCATCCCCTGAAGCTCAACTTTTTTCAGAATTTTAATTTTGAAAGAATTTCTTTGAAATCAGGTACAACCGTTGAATTGATTGAGAAGTTTGCCCAAAATTGGTGAGTATAAGAACTGATTGGTAGTCGCAGTTACAACCAACGGGGATCAGCAAATGTTAACGTGACAAGTAATCCATAAAATGTTTAACTCAAAGCCCCTTGATTCAGATATGGCTCAAATTCTTGATCCCCTACCGTCGAATAGTTCTGGTCGAATTTTGTGCTGCTATGTTAATGCTACCAGCCATATTCAGATCGCTCGTATTACTAACGTTCCGAACTGGTACTTTGAGCGGGTAGTATTCCCAGGACAACGTTTAGTGTTTGAGGCGATTCCCCAAGCCACCCTAGAAATTCATACTGGGAGTATGGCTAGTGCTATTATTGCCGATAATATTCCCTGTGAGCGGCTCCAAATTGATCAAGAGTCTATTCACCCTGATGGCAAACCTTTAACACTCAATGCTCAACCTTTAACACAACCGAGAACCTTTACCAGTAAGCGTACAGTCAAACTGGAACCTTTAACAACTCCAGCTTTAAGTACCGTTGATTAATTTAAAAAAACCTTGATAACAAAATCATGACCCAAAAAAATGGGTTTCAAGTCTCGCCCTTCTAGGGCGACTTTATTTATGTTATGATATTGCCGTAGGTTTTTTCCACGTCAAATGATTGTTCTGGAGTTTAAAGCTAAAGGAAAAACAACCCAATATGCTGCAATAGATGAGGCGATTAAAACGGCTCAGTTTGTTCGTAACAAGTGTATCCGTTTCTGGATTGATAACCGAGGTGTAGGACAGAAAGAACTTTATCGCTATAACACAGCACTAAGGGCTGAATTTCCGTTTGTTAAAGCTTTAAACTCCCATGCCTGTCAAGTTTCAGTAGAGTGGGCTTATAGCGCAATTGCCAGGTTTTACGACAATTGCAAACGGCAAGTTCCCTGTCAAAAAGGTTATCCAAAATTTAAAAAAAACGGTCGTTCAGTGGAATATAAAACTTCTGGATGGTCGCTTTCTCAAACTCGGAAACAAATCACTTTTACTGATAAAAAAGGTATTGGTAAATTAAAACTCAAAGGGACGTGGGATTTAAACTTCTATCAAATCGAACAAATCAAGCGGGTGAGGTTGGTTCGCCACGCTGACGGTTATTACGTCCAATTTGTAATAAAAGTTGCTCACAAAGCCGACGTAAAACCGACTGGTAAAACAATCGGTTTAGATGTTGGGTTAAAAGAATTTTATACTGACAGTAATGGGTATACTGAACCTAACCCTAGATTTTATCGGCAAGGTGAGAAGCGGTTAAAGTTTAGACAGCGCCGTGTTTCTCGCAAAAAGAAAGGCTCTGCCAATCGAAAGAAAGCCGTTAATCGACTAGGGCGAGTCCACCTCAAAATAAGTAGGCAACGTCAAGAACACGCTAAAAGAATAGCGCGTTGCGTCATCCAATCTAACGATTTGGTCGCCTATGAAGATTTGAGGATTAAAAATTTAGTGAAAAATCATTGTCTCGCCAAGTCGATTAATGATGCAGGTTGGTATCAATTCAGGAAGTGGTTAGAGTATTTTGGCGTTAAATTTAGCAGAATAACAGTAGCGGTTAATCCCGCCTATACTTCTCAAAATTGCTCTAACTGTGGTGCGGGAGTGAAAAAATCTCTATCTACAAGAACCCACAGTTGTCAGTGTGGATTTGAGTTAGATAGAGACTGGAACGCGGCTATCAACATCCTGAATTTAGCCTTGGGTACTACGGGTCACGTAGGAACCTGGATTTTAAATCCGAACGCTAGCGCTGACGCGCAGCTTCGCTAACGGGAGATTCGACCTCTACTCAGGCTGGAGTAATCTTGTCTGGGCAAGTTGAGTCTATGAACGAAGAATCCTCACGCCTTTAGGCTGGGGAGTGTCAAACCCATCGCACTGTACGTTGATCCCGGTTCATTGATGCAGCGCGATGTTTGGTGTCATTATATTTGTAAACTCTTTTAAGATGACCGTTGAAACCGTTGAACCTGTCAGTTTATCCAGTCCCACTGTATTTCGCATTTCTGCTCTGATCCGCATCACCCTGTTAAGTCTTTACACAGCGTTGATGAGCCCCTTACCGTTTTTGGCACAAGCTGTCCAAGCTCCCGTTTCTCCCCTATTCCTGGCGATGGGAATTGGACTAGGAGCGATCATTGTTTATGGTCTTCTAACAGAACGGGTGATTGTAGATGAGCAGGGAATTCAAGTCACCTATTCCCCTTGGGTTAATGTTCTTCCCCTGTTTCGGAAGGGATGGTCACTCCCCTGGAGTCAGATTAAAGCCTTAAAACCCAGAACCACTGGACAAGGGGGACTGGTTTATTATTTTTTGAGCCAGACGGGGGAGGGATATTTACTCCCCATGCGAATGGCTGGATTTTCCAGGTTTGTAACCATCGTTCAAGAAAAAACCGGAATTGATACAACGGATGTACGTCCCTTGGCTCAACCTTGGATGTATTTTATTTTATTTGGGTGTAGTTTATTATTGGGTTTAATGGATATTTGGACAATTTCAACGGCTCTCCATTATCCTCCGTTTAACGGTTAATTCTTAGTCTATTTTTGGCAGGGCTAAGGCTCTGATTAAAAGCTTTTGCTCATATTGGCGAGAACAACGGCAAATTCTCCCACAGTGGTTTCATCGCCAAGAATTCCAACTTGCTACCGAGAACGGTAATCGGTTGGTTTGATTCGAGAGTTTGCGGTTAACTCCCCATCTGAACTTAGAGATGAATCCACTACAGGACTTGATCCCGAGCAAATAACAGCCCTGACCCTGCAACAATCCCAGGAGAATTGGGAATCATTAAAATAAACGATTAGACCGCCAAGAATTAACGATCTAATAGTGAGAAGTTTCAGCTTAGGGATTAGCCACTTCCGGTCTTCACGCGAATGGGTGGATATTTGCCATTGAGTCTGGCGGTGCGAACGGTTTCCGCTTTCAGAATTTCTAAATTGAGACGATAGCCAACATTACGAACCGTTTGGATTAAATTCGGTTGGCGGGGGTCAGTTTCTACTTTTTTCCGTAATGACAGAACATGAGTGTCAATCGTGCGGGGATTATCAATAGAATCGGGCCATGCTCGTCGCAATAGTTCTGAACGACTCAACGGTTCTCCGCAAGCTTGGGCGAGAACATAAAGCAGACTGTATTCTTGGGGCGTTAGTTCAATTAATTGACTGTGTAGACGAACTCGACGTTGTACTAAGTCAATTTTGAGTGCTCCATAATCCAAGGTTGTTGGCGGAACAATGGTGCGACTACGGCGCATCAAAGATTCGGTTCTGGCCAAAAACTCCTGCATTCCAAAAGGTTTTGCTAAATAGTCGTCAGCACCCGCTCTCAAGCCTCGGACAATATCCGATTCCGTTGTGCGAGCCGACAACATCAGAATTAACGATTGTCGTTGCTGCTGAAGCCATTGGCAAAATTCCAAACTATTCCCCTCTGGCAGTTCAGCATCCAAAATCACTAAATTGGGTTGATGAGCATAGAAGATATCCCTTCCATTATGCAAATCAGCAGCTTGATAAACCGAGTAACCAACGTGCTGTAAATGCCAACCCAAGAGTGATCGTAAATGCGGGTTTCCTTCAATAATTGAAATACAAGCAGATCCCACGGATACGAGCTTCCTTCTTCAATATTGACTTCAAGGGTAACAGGGTAATCTTTCTGATTTTGTAGCTCCTGTTACTCTGCAATCAGCTTATTCTGTCAAAAGTATAAAAATAGGAAAAGGAAGTCTGGGTGATGGGGAGAAGAAGTTAAGATAAAGGGAGTTAACATAGAGATAGACAACTCAGTGTCCCTTTTGTCCTTTCTAACCTCCCTAATCAGTGTCGGACTTGCCCAATGATTAAACTCTTAATAAAATGACCGGATGGGTTCGCCATCCTTGTTGAATCTAGTAGTCACTACTCAAACCCCATTAAAACTATGCTTCAGGACACACTCACCATTCGCCATTACCAAAAACTCACCGACGCCCTTGTCGAGATGTGGAATCGAGGTTATCGCTATGATGATCTCAGGTTATATTTAGACGGTTATTTGGCAGCACTCAGACATACCAATACTTTAGAACCCTATTTAATTAGTCGTTTGGAGGAAGAAGCAACCCGATACATTTATGATCCCTCAAATTTTGAAATGCCGATGCCTCAACCTCAAGTAGACTATTATTAGGAAAGCTATCAGCAAAGGGTTTGGGAAGGGGAGGTAGAGAGAGCAGGGGAAGAAGAGGAGCAGGGGGGAAATTATTAACTTCTGACTTCGCACTCCGCACTCCGCACTCCGCACTCCAGCACCCCACACCCAACACCCCACTTAACAGGCAAGATGCCTGTTCCACCCATTTTATGAAGCTAGAGCCACTTCTAGCAGTTGCTGTAATTCACCTTTTTGATACAGTTCAATCATGACATCGGAACCCCCAACAAATTCACCATTGATATAAACTTGGGGAATAGTAGGCCAGCTAGAATATTCTTTGATCCCTTGGCGAATTTCATAATCTTCTAAAACATCGCAGGTTTCAAAAGGAACCCCTAAACTATTTAAAATCTGCACAACATTATTAGAAAAACCGCACATAGGCATGAGCTTTGTTCCTTTCATAAAAACAAAGACTTTGTTTTTCTTGACGAGGTTTTCAATTTTTTCTGTTACTTCTGGAGTCATGGTTCTTTCGAGAATTAATAAAATGAAATGACTTGGATTTAGATCAGCAAAACGATTGCACATTCTCCGATTTGAGTTTAACCTATTTTCGAGAATTTGAGCGTTAACCTCTGCCTAAATTAAATTACAATTAAGCGACTTCGCTGTTTTTTTGCCATTCTTGAGGGGTATAGGTCTTTAAGGCTAAGGCATGAATTGCTTCTGTTGCCATTGCTTCTTTAACAGCCTTATAAACCATTTGGTGTTGTTTGACTAAGGTTTTACCCTCAAATTCAGCAGACACCACAATCGCTTGTAAATGGTCGCCTCCTCCCAAATCTTGAACTTGAACCAGTGCATCGGGCAATTCCGACTTAATCAGGGCTTCAACTTGATTCAGTGTAATCATTGTTATTCCTCAATAATAGTGTTATAAACTAACCTGCCGTGAACCTGGGTAACTTTTACCCGACTCCCCATTATGGCGCAGCAGAGGTAGGTTGGTTTTCTGCGTTACCCGTGCGGGGAAAGGGATCGGTTACAAATCCTAATTCGAGTAACTGTTGATACGCTTTTTTCCCTAAATCTCTTGTGGGGGCTTGGGATCGGATAATCTGAATTAATAAGGGAACAGCAAGTTCAGGTTGATTTTTAGCTCGGTGTAATAATGCTAACTGATAGGTGGCGGTATCGCGCATTTGTGCCGTTTCACGGGCTGCATTTCTGTGACTGTCTGCAATGCGGTTATCGACACCGGAAAAACTAGCTGCTAACTGTTGATAAAAATTAGATAATTGGTTAAAAACTTGACGCGCTTCCTGAAGTTTTTTTTCAGCTTCAGTGTAATTTTCACCGGAAACAGCAGTATTAGCTTCTTGCATTAACCGTTTCCCGCCCTCAATACTTAAAAAACTACTATCCAACGACAAAGGACGAATATCATTAGGATTGAGGGGAACCGGATCACCCGATGGTGGCGCAACCTCCATTTCTGTGCCATCCCTCAACTGTACATCCCCTGGTGAAAGGGTGGGAGAAGATTCTTGAGCATTAACACCGAGCGGGACTAAGACACCCCAAGCCATCATCAAAGGGATAGATAGGTAGGCTGTACGTTGAAGGAAACTAACAGTTCCAGAGGATACCATGACTCAATTGCGCGAACGCGATAAAAAAAAACATTAAACTTCATGGATCTTATCATTAATCTTGACCAATCCCGTACTGTGTCAGTAACCTCATCCCAGCTTTACCGAGACAGGTTATATTTTTTTTGGGGGCTGTAGGGATCAGGATTTTATTGGTTTTCTGCCAAACCGTCCAGAATACATAGATCTACATTATGAATGTGAATTTAAACCTTAAAGATTCACGGTGGTTTTAACTACCCGCGTCGTTTCCCTCTCTGGTCTAAAAACTCAAAGTTTCCCACTTACCGAACTATTTTATGACATCACCAGTTAACTCATCTAATGTTTCACAACCCAACTATCAAGGAATTGGCGTTCCTGACGAGAGTATCGGCAATGTTTTGCAACGGGGTGGAGAGGAATTAATTCTGCATAAAGTTCCTGATCGCTTTACGGTCAGATTGTCTCCCAGTACCTCTGGAATTAAAGATTTACCACAGCCACCGATTCCAATGCAACACGCCAATAGTGTTCCTCCGGCTTTAGAGGAAGTTACAGTGGCTCCCAATCAATTGGATGAGGCGATGGCATTAGCCCGGAATTCGGAGTATATTGACTTTGCCAGCCATGTTTACCAACTGGATAACGATCCCTCCTCAGTGATTTATTTAACTAATCAACTGACTATTCAGTTTCAAGAAGACGTTGATGCTTCAACACGAGAGTCTATTACTTCAGAAGTAGGATTAAAAGAGTTAAAGCCGATAGAAGGGATACCGAATGGTTTTGTTTATGAAATTACAACTCAAGCTCAAGAAAATCCTTTAAAAATTGCTAATCGTTTAACTCGAAATACTCAGGTTTTATTGGCTGAACCGAATATTGTGATTAGAAGTCAGCCCCATTATGTTCCTCGGGATTCCCTGTACAGTAAGCAATGGTATTTACATTGTAATGAAGGGAATCAAATGGCAGCAGGTTGCCATATTTCGGCTGAACAAGCTTGGGATATTACCAGAGGAGTTCGTTCTATTGTTGTGGCAATTAGCGATGATTCTGTTGATATTAATCACCCGGATTTTCAAGGGGTTGGTAAAATTGTTGCGCCTTTGGATTTAAAAGGTCGAGATAATCTTCCCCTTCCCGAAGCTCCAACGGATAATCACGGAACCGCTTGTGCTGGGGTGGCTGTAGCGGAAGAAAACGGCAAAGGCATTGTTGGGGTAGCACCCGGTTGTGCTTTAATGCCGATTCGGACAACGGGGTTTTTAGATGATGAATCCGTTGAACAAATTTTTAACTGGGCGATTGATAAAGGAGCTTCTGTTATTTCTTGTAGTTGGGGGGCGAGTGCCATTTATTTTCCTTTATCAGTTCGTCAAAAAGCTGTTATTAATAAAGCTGCAACTAAAGGTCGTCAGGGTAAAGGTTGTGTAATTATTTTTGCGGCTGGAAATGCTAATCGTCCAATTAATGGTATTCTTGATGAATCCGGCTGGCCTAATGATATTATTAAAGGTCGGGTTAAATGGTTATCTGGTTTTGCAGTTCATCCTGATGTAATTGCGGTTTCTGCTTCTAATAGTCTAGGTAAAAAATCGGCTTATAGTAACTGGGGAACTGGGGTTTGTGTGTGCGCTCCCAGTAATAATGCGCCACCGGGAATGTGGTTACAAGAAACCGGATATATTGGTACTCCTCCGGTTTTGAAAGGAACGTTACCGGGATTAGGGGTATTTACGACTGACCGCATGGGAGCCGCTGGTTATGATCAATCGGATTTTACACCCTATTTCGGTGGCACCTCTAGTGCGACTCCTGTTGTGGCTGGGGTGGCAGCTTTAGTGTTATCCGCTAATCCAAATTTAACAGCCCAAGAAGTCCGACGAATTCTTGAACAAAGTTCGGATAAAATTGTGGATTCTGATCCTGATCCTCAGTTGGGAATTCGCATGGGAAATTATGATAAAAATGGCTATTCTCAATGGTTTGGCTATGGCAAAGTTAATGCGTTTAAAGCGGTGCAAATGGCACAAAATAAACGCATGGTTCAGCAACAAATTTCTCGCAATATTACCAAAGAGAATAATCAAAGTCTGGCTATTCCTGATAATAATCCCAAGGGTTTGAGCAGTTCCATTGCGATTACAGAAACCAGTCCGATTCAAGATATTCAGGTAACAGTTGAAATTGAACATAGTTTCTTAGGAGATCTTGAAGTTTGGTTAGTTGCACCCAATGGAGATAAAGTTTTACTTCAAAATCGAACTTTAGGGGTTAAAACTCAATTAAAAACCACCTACACCTTACAAAACACACTGTATTTAAGACAGTTTCTCAATCTCCCAGCCCAAGGGAATTGGCAGTTAAGGGTGATTGATGCTGTTGCTGAAAATACGGGAACTCTCAAATATTGGAAACTGGATTTAGGGTTGTAATTTCCAAAAACAGGGAATATTACTTCCGTTGAGATGGGCCAATGGTCAACGGATCTCTTAAAATTGCCAACAACCCTTGATTCTAGGGTTCCTTTTTGGCACAATAGAGCATCCAGTTGAGGATAGATGATGAACAACCCTTCATCTATCCTCTTCTCTGTAACTTCTGCCCTCATGCAGTAACACCCAGTTCCCTAATGACTCCCCGCGAAAAAGCTCTTTTTTTCTTCCAATTGGCAACATTATTGAACTCCGGCTTAACGGTACAGCAGAGCTTAACTTTGGTGGGGAAAGAAAGCTATCCTCAATTAGGCCGTTATCTCAATAAAATGATAGCAGCAACAGGAAGAGGGGCTGATTTAGCCTCCGCCTTAGCCTTAGCATCCCGATATTTTGACCGTTGGACAATTGGTTTGATCCAACTGGGAGAATCCCAGGGGATGTTACCTGAAATTTGCTATCGAATTGCTGAGATTGAGGAACAACAAGCTCGTCATCAACAACTGTATCAATCTGTCACCCTTGCGGCTATTACTACAGCTATCAGTATTGCCCTGTTGGTGCTCACCTTATGTTATTTATCGGGTTTATCGGGTCAGGGGTGGTTTTTCGTGTTGGGAATTTTAGCGGTGATTGGATTGGCGATTCCTAAAATTGTGCCTCGTTTACCCTTGATGAAAAAAATTGCCACAGCCCGGATGATGTTGTATTTGGGAGAATTAAAATTACCCCTGAGTTGTGGAATGTCGTTGTTAGCCGCATTGGAATTAATTCGCGCTCATATTCCGAAATCGGAAATGAAAGCTACCATTACCATTGCATTAGGTCAAATACCCGCCGAAAAAACCTTGAGTCAAAGCTTAGAAGGGCGTTTACCTGCGGTGGCTTTGCAAATGATCCGCACCGGAGAAGCGACGGGAAGATTAGATTTAGCCTTACAAAAACTCACAAATTACTATGAAGAGGAACTTGAACAAACCTTACGTCGTCTACAGAGTCTTCTCGTTCCTGCCACAATTATTATTGCGGGTACAGTTGTCTTGCTATTAGCACTACAATCTCTAAAATCTCTATTAATTCTGTTACCCAGTTAATGTCGGCTCTATAGCCCACACCCTAAACCTTACACCCTATGCTTTAGACCCTACACCCTACCCTCTATTCCCTAGGCTGATAAAAAATTGGACTTTACTCTTGTGAAACTTGGCAACACCATTTAAGCTGTTAAGTCAAAACACACTGATTGTTTTGCAATTAAATCAGTTAATAATGAAAATACCCAAACCTCAAAGACTACAACCGAGATTAATTTTGGGGGTACTGGCTGGGGTATTATTCAGCAACACTGCTGTTATGATTCCCCAAGCAAAAGCGCACCATCCTAGCGCTTGCCCCCCATCCCCGGATTATATGAGAGTCCCTTCACCGATTCTCGATTTTCCGAACGCGGATCGCACGGTATTCTGTGGAGAAGATCGTGTAATTCTGACCTACGGCCCCTTCCAAGTCCCCATCTTAATCAGTGAATTAAAAGCTTTTGCTGAAACGGGGACTATGACTAAAACGATTAGTCAAATCGTTAAGGCTTCTAAAATCGAGCCCGATACCCTTCGAGGTCTGATGACCTTAGAGGTCGGTTTTGATTTAGTTCCCTTTGTTTGCATTATCACTTCCCCAGAAGGTGAAGAATTAACGAATGCGGTGGGGACAACGATTAGACTGCATCGTGGAAAACCCGGAATCTCGAATAGCACTGCTGCTATGAACGGGACAGCAATCCGTGCAGCCTTGATCAATGCCCTCAGTGCAGACGGAAAACTATCTTTCTTGGATATTCTCGATAACTATCCCACTCCTGGAGCATACGTTGATATCGGCAATATTCCTGAGACTGTGGATAAAGTTAAGGGTCTAGCCGGGAATCTCGATTCTCTGTTTAAGAAAGCCTCTCAATATGGAAAAGCTGGGTGTTCAGTCCAAGAAATAAATTTCCCTGCTGCACCCCCAGCCCCACCACCTGCACCC
>NZ_JADEWU010000101.1:0-18254 GCF_015207485.1 Planktothrix mougeotii LEGE 06226 | reverse complement strand
GGTTCTAGTAGGGGGCGGTGGGGTAGTTTGTTGGGCTTCGGGGTCATTGGGGTTAAACAAACCTAACCCATACAGCAAAGCGCCTAAAATTCCCAATAAAATAGCAATTCCCAAGGATAGGAACCACACCCTAGACATCGCAGGTTTTGTCTGTCGAGCGCGGGCAATTTCTGTTTCCATCGATGAATCATCCGCATCATTAGTATCGGAAGAATCATCACCCAACCCATCGTTTAAAGGAACCACAGGCGCCACAGACACTTCCTTTAAAGATTCGTTATCATCCTTGGGAACAATTTCAATAAATAATAAAGCAATCGTGACATTATCATGGCCGTTTTGAGTATTAGCAATCTCAATTAGGCGATCGCGAATTGTCCCTAAATCGGCTTCTCGATGCAGTATCGGTAAAATTTCCGTTTCCCAATATTGTTCAACCCGATCGCGATCGCTTAACCCATCAGAACATAATAAAAATACACAATCTTCATCCAGAGGAAAACGTTGTACTGTGGGATGCAGTGTCACCGATGAGGTAATCCCTAACGCTTGAATTAACGCCCCAGAAGCGCCTTGTTGGAGAGCATCTCGATAGAGGGCACAACCTAAACGCACCTGTCGAGACGCCACATCATCATCCACCGTCACTTGATGACAACCACTCGGACTCACCCAATAGGCGCGACTATCCCCTAAATGGGTTAAATACATTTCATGAACATGAGCCAGCGCCATTACCAGCGTGGTTCCCATGCGTTCGCGACCCTGACGGTTTTCATCATCATTGCGTTGACAAATGACATCATTAGCAATACAAGTCGCCCGTTTTAATTTAGGAACTAAAGATAAAGGATCCCAATTGGCTTGATGCAGGGGCATTTGTTCCACCTGTTGACGTAAAACATCAATTGCCATGGAAGAAGCGACTTCTCCACCATCCTGTCCGCCAATGCCATCACAAACAACAGCCAATGCAGGTTCCGTTAAGGGGACTCGGATGGGGGTTTGTGCACTGGGATAACAAGCATCTTCATTGTGAGAACGAGTCGGGCCTGCATCTGTTCCGGTGGCAATTTCAATCCGCCGATGATACCCTCGTCCACAGATCGAGAGAGCTTGATCCAATTGCTGGATCAATTGAGTTGAGGTGCGTAACTCTCCCGTAAGCATTTGATGGGTGAGTTGTTGGAGGAATTTTTGAATCCGGGGGTGTGCGGTCGGAACCCACTGTTGCCAAAAATAACCTAACTGCGTGAGAGAAATATTGTGTCCATCTAAGTTTAATTGCAATAGCCGGACAAAAGGCCCCTGAACCCGAAGTAAATCAGCCTCCAGCAAACTCGAAGCGACAGCTTGACGGCTAAACGGTTGCCAGAGTTGAGCCATTTGCCACAACCAATTGAGTTGACGCATCGCACTCGCATCCGGCCACAAAGCCGTTAACGTTGGCATTAAAGTCTCCCCATGGGGTGCAATTGGCCCTTTTTCTAACAGGATGATGGATTTATTCTTGGCCCCTTTCGTGGGGGAGATAATTCCATATACCTGCGGAATATGCAACCGATAGGAAAATAATTTCAGATAGGGGGCAATTTGATCAGAAATTTCGCTTGGTATTTCCGGCAGCAGTTCGGGTCGAGTATCAACCACAATTTTGCTGCTTTTGAGGAGGTAGCGCTCGGCGATCAGCGTTCCCGAAGGTACTGCTTCGATCCCTTCACCTACAGCCCACAGATAGTGTTTTGCCACAGCATTTTGCATTTGGTTTCCTCACGCCTCTGTTGCCACTCAACGATCATCGTCTAAAATTGGGATGGTTTACCTCTAGGAGGTTAGCTTCGTAAAGACTCGCCTAACAGCGTGCCTTGACTCTGATCATGATGTTTCTACGCTACAACAGGATTGCGTTTCTTGTTATAGATTATCTAACAGATCAGCGTTACTCTCTACCCCATCGGTACGAGGTGACAACAGAGAATCACAATAGATGTGCAGTAGATGCCCCATTCTAAAAAGTACAATTCACTCTAAAAATTAGCACCGATTGGGAATTAACATCATTTAAGGCTACTCACCTCATGAGTCATTCTCCCCCTAACCCGTCCAATGACCCTAAATTCTTACCGTATTTGGAAATTAATGAACGGCTCACTGAATTGAAACAGTCTCACGGTCACTACTACCAAATGATTAATTTGGAGGTTTGGGCATTAATTGAAACGATGGATCAGTTTTTTCCCGGTGCTTGGAATCGATTCATGACCAACCGTCAATTGTCCATGAAACAATTTTTACAACGTCAGCGATCGCAAAAACAATCTTCTGCATCCAATCACAAACCCGATCTTTCGGATGTTGATCCTGATCATCCCGTTTAGTATTGACTGTTGGCGAGCCAGACTTAACAGGCAAGACTTAACAGGCAAGACTTAACAGGCAAGACTTAACAGGCAAGACTTAACAGGCAAGACTTAACAGGCAAGACTTAACAGGCAAGACTTAACAGGCAAGACTTAACAGGCAAGATGCCTGTTCCACAGCTTAACTACTGACTCTCGGTAATCCCATACTATAGTTCACAGCACGGGAGTTGAGGTTATAGCTAATTTCACCCGCTTGGATCAGCGATCGCACCAAATGTTCTAAATCTGATCCAATCCGACGTAAATTATACTCCGTGAGGTCTTCGCCATTAAAGACTTCGACTAACTCGTCAAATTTTCGATAGACCTGTTGCAAAGCTTGATCATTCCAGTTAAATTCATTGTCGGGATCAACATCCAAGGTGAGGACTTGTTCGCTGTCCACTAACTCTTCATTTTGAATTTCCGCCGTATAAATATGGATATGGCGAGTGGTCGATTTCAACAGCATAAGCGGTTTAACTGAATAGTTTTTATCTGGATTGTTTTTAATTATAACCAGAAAAGCGCAAGCCCATTGCCTTCAAGCCTGGGTAAGTGAAAGACCTAAATGTGCATTCAATCTGCTGATTAGCGATGGATTTTTTAACAGTCTCCTCACAAGCATCACCTACAGTTCCACAAAAATAACTTTTTGTCCACAGAGAGGGTATTTTTTTGAAGTTAGAAATTATAAAAGTCGTTCTCTAGGTAGAAGAATCTTTGCTGATCTTCGCTATAGCGTATAAGGCAGATTTGGGTAAAACAATGCCTGCTATATTCCTATTCGCAGTGACGGCTCAGTTAGATTCAACTGAAATTAATCTAGCCATTATCCAGAACCTTCTTAACACAATGAAAACTTATGAAAACTTATTTCAGCCTAGTTTGGAATTCACTGCGTTCTAGCTTTTGGTTTGTACCTACATTAATGGTAAGTCTGGCAATTACGTTAGCTTTCACAACAATTACATTAGATGAATTAGGGGTAATTGTGATTGATCGATTTAGCTGGACTTACACTCGTGGGCCAGAGGGAGCTAGAGCAATTCTGTCTACCATAGCTAGTTCTATGATGACTGTCGCGGTTACAACTTTCTCAATTACAATTGTCGCATTACAGCTTGCTTCATCTCAATTTGGCCCCCGTTTGTTGCGTAACTTTATGCGGGATATCGGAAATCAAGTGGTTCTGGGTACGTTTATTTCTACGTTTATTTATTGCTTATTAATCTTACGAACCATTAGAACCGAAGAAGATAATGAATTTGTTCCCCATTTATCAGTTACCTGTAGTGTTTTATTAGCCCTTGCTAGTATTGCTGTCCTGATTTATTTTATTGATCATGTTGCTAATTCGATTCAAGCAGAAAACGTGATTACTGAAGTTACTCAAGACTTGAATTCTGCGATTGAACGGTTATTTCCTGAAAAAATAGGGGAAGGTGAATCCGTCCATCATCCCCCCGTTAGCCAAAGCATATTAGATGATTTTCATGCCCATTCTTGCTCTATTCAATCCTTAAAAAGTGGTTATATTCAAGCCATTAACCAACATCGTTTAATTCAACTTGCAATAGTCAATCGATGGTAGGAGTAACTATTCAGTTATTACAAGCTCTGGCGATTATTGCTAGTCATGTTCAAAACCAAAGTCAAAAAGACCTACTATTACACCATGCTGAAATGATTAAAAAAGGAAGTGACGAAGCTTTATCTGAAGAAAGCGATCGCCAAGATATTCAAAAGCATTATTTTAAGATTTTAGAGAAGTTATAGTTAGTCTAAATCAATTGTACAACTGCTGTGACCTCTAATTGATTGTAGGGGCAATGTTGGTTTTGGGGTTTGGTCGTTTGTGTTGACATAATTCAATCATTTTTAGTGCTTTCAGTTCTTAGCCTTATTGACTATTCTCTGGAGAGTTTAGTACGCTAACATCAATCAAAGGGGTGACATTAAACCCTTGTTGAACTAAACGATTTTGAATGATCTGGGTCAGGCGTTGACGAATTTCTTGATCCGATGCGGTGACACCAGATTGACGTTGCACATAAACGACCCCTAGTAAGGTGTTTTGATCGTTAATACTCGGACGAGTAAAACGCACATTGGCTTCAATTAATTCTGCGAGATCACTCTCACTGACTGCTTTTTGAATTTGAGCCGTTGCCCGTTGAGAACGGCTAGACCGTTGCAATGCGGGAGAACTCGATAATTGCCAAGTTAATAAACTGATGAGTCCTATAAAGGTTACGATCAAAGAAGTGGGAAATAACCATTTTTGACCCCGTTGGTAGCGTACTCCGTGAGACGATAAACCATAGATTCTGAAAATAATTGAGGCGGATAAATTAATTCCAACCAATTGCAACAGCAGCAGAAAGATGCCGTTAATACTCATATCCCATCGACCAATGGCCCCGGCCATTCCTACTAATCCAGCAGGCGGTGCTAAGGATGCGGCGACTAACATTCCGGTTGCGGCGCCGGAGACTAAACTACTTCTTTCCGATTGCATTAAATTAACTGCACCTGCAATTCCAGCCGCAATGGGAATCAGCACACTCACGGTGGAAATCTGGCTATTTTCAACCATTAAACTTGTCGGAATTTGTTGCTGAAATATCAAACTCAGGAAAGCAGTCACTAAAATTGTCACCAGTAAGGCAGCAAAATAGCGCAATAAAGACCGTTTGAGTAATATTTTGTCTCCTTTAGCCGTTGCGATCGCCACATTCATTGCTGGCCCTGCAAAGGGGGCGATTAACATAGCTGCGGTGAGCAGATAAATCGTATTGGTATATAAACCAATCCAAACGACAATACCCGCCGTCGCTGCATAGCCTAAAAAGCCCCGCCAGGAGCCAATACTTTGTAAACCTCCAATAAAGACCTCGATGGGGCTACGTTCCTGTACATTGGTAACTTGTTGGGCAGTTTCCCAAGCCGGAGGTTTCAGAGCGATCACCCCATGGGGAAACATGGAGATATGTAAGTTATCGATTTGTTCTAACTGGTCGAGTAGTTTTCCTACTTTTTGATTAGAAACGTGAACAATCACAACATCAATGGGTTGATCGTCGCTATAAGCTTCAAATTGAACTAAATTTGTACCTTTGCTATCTTGAGCAATATCGAGAACCGTTTTACCCCACCCACGGGGAACTTGTACAAGTAATTGGCGCATATTGTCTAATTCTCTTTTGTTTTGATCTCATCAATTTCAAAGGAATTAGTTCTCTAGCTAGAGGAAGATTTAATGGCTTTCGCGTTAACTTAAGTTGAAATAGCCAACTCTGTAGCTCCCAGTTATCGAAATTTGCAAACCGCAAGCAATATTAGTAATAATAGGTAGGTCGAAACTTGCCAAAACCTACTCAATTAATTTGAGTGAAAGGATATCAAGAGGGCAATAAGAGTGAGAATCCCACGATTTTAACGTCATGGAGTCGTGGAAGTGTCAAATTAGTTTAGGAAATTATGAGTAATTTTTGGAATCAAATTTTGAATTTTGCCACAACAACGGCTAAGGATGTTGGACAACAGTTAATGCTTGATTTTGGCAAAGTCCAAGCTTCGGAAAAAGCCGATGGGAGTTTAGTTACCCGGTCTGACCAATGGGCTGATCTTGAAATTCGCAAGCGCATCGCCACCACATTTCCTGAACATGGGGTGCTCAGTGAAGAAGCGGAACATATTTTTCCGAATACAGATTGGTGTTGGGTGATTGATCCCTTAGATGGGACAACGAATTTCGCCAGAGGAATTCCCATTTGGGGGATTTCTTTGGGATTACTGTATCAAGGAAATCCGGTTTTTGGTTTGATTCATTTACCGCCTTTAAACCAAACCTTTCACGGGTTTTGGTTAGGATCATCAAGTTTAACGGGCTCAGATGGAGCGTTTTTAAACGGTCAATCTATTTACGCGAGTTCTGATGCGTTAAGTTCTAATCACTTTTTTAACTTATGTTCTCGAAGTATTGCGATCGCACCCCAAATTCCGTGTAAAATTCGGATGTTAGGCATGGCGGCTTATAATTTCCTCACGGTGGCTGTCGGGGCTACATTAGGGGGTGTTGAAGCCACTCCTAAAATTTGGGATATCGCCGGAAGTTGGGTGATTGTTAAAGCAGCAGGTGCGGTTTGGTGTCCGCTTTCTCCCGAACCTTTTCCCTTAGAAATTGGACGAGATTATGGCACTCAATCCTATCCGACATTAGTGGTAAGTCAACCCGAATTATTATCAGTTTTTGAACCCTTTATTAAAACATAAAAGTAGGGTGCGTAAGCGATCGCGCACGCACCTTATAAACATTAGCAATAGATAATTTTTTATTACAATTCAATCCCAAAATAAGCTCTCAAAGAGTACAAAATAGCAACACAAAAAGGTTGATAAGGTTCCTTTTCGTCTAAGTGACTATAAAATTTAGCCTTAATCCATCAGCCCTGACAAATTTAGGATCTTCTTCTCCCAATTTATCCCGCAGTTGTTGAAGTGATCTTTTGGCATCTTCCAATCTATCCCCATCAATTAGGCGAAATAGTTCTAGAAAATCTTCTTGAATCTCAATAGGACGTTCTGAAGAATCCATCAACGTTTCCAAAATTCGGTTACTATCTTTTCCGTAGGATCTTAACCGTTCCACAATTATACCATTCGGTGTCACACACAATAAATGAACCCAGTCAACATGACTGATTACTAAAGGTGAATGTGTGGAAACAATAAACTGACAATTTGGGAAGGTTTGGGTTAAAGCTGGAATAATATTTTGTTGCCATTTTGGGTGAAGATGAAGCTCTATTTCATCAATAAGAATCACTCCTTTTCCCTGTAAAGGTTCTGATAAATTCGGATTAGCGATCGCTAAACGTCTTGCTAAATCACTGACCAAAGCTAATAAACATTTTTCCCCATCAGAAAGTTGATTAATAATTAGTTCTTCACCCTGTTTCTGTAAAGTCATGCGTAAGGGTGAACGCTGTACTCGTAAGTTAGAAAACCCATTCATAAAAACTTCATAAGCTTTTCTGACTGCTTCTAATTGATGATCTCTATAACTAGGATGATCATTAAGACGTCGTTCGTTTTCCAAATCTTCTCGATCTCGAAACCATTCAAAAAAGCGCCTAAAATCAATTTGTCCTCCGGTTAATGCTTCTTCGTAGGCTTCAATTTGTGCAAAAGAATGTTTATTTCTAATTCTTAAAGGAATATCAAGAACAGCCCGATTTGTCGGATAGTAGACAACAACAGGTAATGATAAATTTTCCCCCTCTACTGAACTGTGAATTTGATCAATAATTTGTTTTAGCTCTACAAATGAACTGTTAATATCTCTACTATATCCCTTCCTAACACCAACAACAGACCAATTAACATTCTTTGAATTACAGAAATCCACAGTAATAATATTATGAGTTTGTCTCTGGTCATTTTTAATATCAGTTTCTTCAAAAGAACGTCCTGAACTTTGGGGGTTTTGAATTCGTGCTGTAAACCAGGATAGCAGAATGGATAAACATTCAAGAATACTCGACTTTCCAGAACCATTAGTCCCAATTAAAACAGTGGGTGAATCTGTTTCAAAATCTAGGGTTAACTCGTTAATACCTCGAAAAGATTTGATTTTTAATTGTTTAATTTTCATAATCTATAAGTTTTGATTAATTCCATCCTAGAAACCAGGTTTCTTTGAGTAACCTGGTTTCTAAAATTTACACCTTCACCCCATTAGAAAACTTAATTTTCAAATAATCGTCTTCCATTTTAGCTCCCGATGGTTGCAACATAGCTAGAGTTTGGGGTAACACTAAATTCCGCCGATGATTGCCAATTCTAATATTCAGTTCATCTCCGGTTTTATTGAGTTGAATTTGTTCTTTCGGAATTCCAGGTAAATACAATTCTAACGTATATTGATTTTTGTCCTCCACGACTCGAACGGTATTTTCTTTATAGTAAACTTGACTCGGATCTTCATCTTTATATAAGGTATCTTTCAACCGTTCCAAAGCTTCAAACCCACATAATTCTTGTGGAAATAACGGAACTTCCTTAACGGGTAAGGGAGTGAAGTTATCATGAATTTCTTGACGATATTGTTGTTGATTTTCTTTCCATTTTTTGAAAAAGGGATCGGTAACTTCTTCAGGAATAATGCGATTAGCAATCACTAAATCCGTCGAAACATTATACAAACTTAAATAGGCATGGGCGCGTAAAGATTCCTTAATTACCATTTTTTCAGGGTTTGTCACTAAACGCACCGAGGTTTGCATATTATCGGTTAATACTTTTTCTAAAGCTTCAATTTTTTCATAAAAATCATAAGGGGCATCCATCACTTCTTTATCCGGTAAAGAAAACCCCGTTAACGGTTTAAAAATCGGTTCAAACAAAGGACGCAACGCCACCGACATTCCTTGTAACGGTTTGTAAAATTTTCTCATATACCAACCGCCCACTTCCGGTAAACTTAATAATCTCAACGCCGTTCCCGTTGGGGCAGAATCAATAATTAAGATCTCAAAATCTCCCTCATCATAATGGCGCTTCATCCGCACCAACCCGAAAATTTCATCCATCCCCGGTAAAATCGCTAATTCTTCCGCCTGGACTCCATCGAGTCCTCGCGCCTGTAATACCTGACTAATATAGCGTTTCACCGCCCCCCAGTTGCCTTCAAGTTCCATCAAGGCGTCCAATTCAGCCCCCCAAAGGTTGGGTCGGACTTGACGGGGTTCGTGCCCTAACTCCATATCAAAGCTATCGGCGAGGGAGTGGGCGGGGTCGGTACTCAATACTAGGGTTTTATGTCCCAACTCCGCACAGCGTAAGCCTGTTGCAGCCGCAACGGAGGTTTTACCGACGCCACCTTTACCCGTCATTAAGATTACGCGCATACGATTTTAAGCTTAAAATTTGTTTACATTCTTTAACTTTAGCGGGTTTTTAGCAAGAATAGCTGTTTCACTACGTCCAAGCGCGAACAGTCCCAATAGTCGATATGGCTTTCAATCAGGTTATTGGGGTTTAATTTGAGTTCACTCCGTCCAGGGATAGAAATTCTAGGTTTCCAGGGGAGGGGAGTTGTCCAACTCAGTGTCCAACGGGTTTCTATTAAATTCTCAGTTTGAGTAATACTATGTAAATCCAGTTGAATATCCCAAAACCAAGTTTTCATAAATCCAATCATTTGTTGATAACGTTCTAACCCATTAAATTGATTCATGGGGTCTTTAAAATAAACGTTATCAGCATAAATATCATAGCTTTGATGATCAGGAAATTGTTGATAATCTTGTTTAATAATCTCAATAATATTCATAATCGTAGGGTGTGTAAGCGCAGCGCACGCACCATTTATACAGTTTCCCATCAAACAGCGGACGCTGACTTTCTATTCAGAAACAGGAAGAAATTAATACCAATAATCAATTGTAGCTGAATCCATCAACTTGAGTGCGACACACGGACTAACCGTTAACCTTCCTAGAGGTGAGGTCAGATACAAGTTCCGATTCCGCTACAGCCTATCTCAACTTTTGGTAAACTATTTTTAAGATAATGTAAACAGTTGTTACTTTAGATTCGGTTCAAGCTGAACCTGAGAATCTGATTGTATCAAGGGTTTACAGGATTTTTCCACCGGGTATCAACCCTCATATCTGGTTGTTTATTAACCGTCAACCCTCATTCGGAGTTTCATGTTAGAGATTACTTCCCCAGCAAACACCCAGACTGAAACGATGTCATCTTCTGTGGCTACGGATAACGGAAAATCCCCACAAACTACGGGACAAGAGGGGTTTGTTCAACGGCATTTAGGCCCCAATGGTGATGAAATTCAACAAATGTTAAAATTATTGGGGGTTTCTAGTTTAGAGGATTTAATTGATCAAACCATTCCCTCAACAATTCGCCTCAATCAAAGCTTAAAATTACCCGAAGCTTTCAGTGAATATGCAGCCCTAAACCAATTAAAAGCGATCGCTTCTCAAAATAAAGTTTATCGTTCTTTTATTGGCATGGGTTATTCTGATTGTATCACACCGGGTGTGATTCAACGAAATATATTAGAAAACCCCGGTTGGTATACGGCTTATACTCCCTATCAAGCGGAAATTGCCCAAGGTCGTTTAGAAGCTTTACTGAACTTTCAAACCCTGATTATTGAATTAACCGGATTAGAAATTGCGAATGCTTCTTTATTAGATGAAGCAACGGCGGCTGCGGAAGCGATGAGTCTGAGTTATGCGGTTTCTAAAGCCAAAGCTAACGGATTTTTTGTTTCTCAAGATTGCCATCCTCAAACCCTTGATGTCGTCAAAACCCGTGCAATTCCATTAGGCATTGATATTATTATTGGAGATCACCGCACGTTTGATTTTAATACTCCTATTTTTGGATGTTTACTGCAATATCCAGCGAGTGATGGGGCAATTTATGACTATTGTAATTTTATTGAAACCGCCCATCAACACAATGCTTTAGTTACAGTGGCGGCGGATATTTTAAGTTTAACGCTGTTAACTCCACCTGGGGAATTCGGAGCAGATATTGCAGTCGGAAGTACCCAACGGTTAGGCGTTCCCCTGGGTTATGGTGGCCCCCATGCGGCTTATTTTGCCACCAAAGAAGCGTATAAACGTAACGTTCCAGGGCGGATGGTCGGTGTTTCTAAAGATTCCCAAGGAAACCCGGCGTTACGGTTAGCTTTACAAACCCGTGAACAACATATTCGCCGTGATAAAGCCACCAGTAATATTTGTACCGCCCAAGTTTTATTGGCGGTGATTGCAAGTTTATATGCGGTCTATCATGGGCCGTCTGGACTTCAACAAATTGCCCAAACTATTCATCAATTAACTCTAACCTTAGCAGAAGGGTTAAAACGTTTAGGTTATTCAATCGGAACAGAACCCTTTTTTGATACAATTAAAGTAGAATTAGGGAAAAAATCTTTAACGGAAATTCTGTCAGCAGCCGAAGAGAAAGAAATTAACCTCCGCATCATTGATGCTCAAACCGTTGGGATTAGTTTAGATGAAACCACAACCATTCAAGATGTTATGGATTTGTGGTCAATCTTTGGGGAATCTGAGTTACCTTTTACCATTGAAGAGGTGTTGAAAGCCTCAGATAATCTTACTCCCTTTACTCGTCAATCTGCCTATTTAACCCATCCCGTTTTTAACAGTTACCATTCCGAAACAGAACTCTTACGTTATATTCATCGCTTAGAAACCAAGGATTTATCGTTAAATACCTCGATGATTCCCTTGGGTTCCTGTACGATGAAATTGAATGCAACCGCCGAAATGATTCCGGTGACTTGGCCAGAATTTGGAAAACTGCATCCTTTCGCCCCAAAATCACAAACTCAGGGCTATCAAATTCTATTTGAACAGTTAGAAAATTGGTTGGCTGAAATTACAGGATTTGCCGGGATTTCATTACAACCGAATGCAGGTTCTCAAGGTGAATATGCCGGATTATTAGTCATCCGTCAATATCATGAAAATCGAGGAGAAATTCACCGGAATATTTGTTTAATTCCTGAATCTGCTCATGGCACAAACCCGGCAAGTGCTGTGATGTGCGGGTTTAAAGTTGTTCCTGTTGTCTGTGATAACCAAGGCAATATTAATATTGCTGATCTGCAAGCTAAAGCTGAAAAACATCGAGATAATTTAGCGGTATTAATGATAACTTATCCCTCAACTCATGGGGTATTTGAAACCGGAATTCAAGAGATTTGTAATATCATTCATGTTAATGGTGGACAAGTTTATATGGATGGGGCAAATATGAACGCCCAAGTGGGGTTATGTCGTCCAGGGGATTTTGGGGCCGATGTCTGCCACCTAAACCTGCATAAAACCTTCTGTATTCCTCACGGTGGTGGTGGGCCAGGAATGGGGCCAATTGGGGTGGCGTCTCATTTAGTTCCCTTTCTCCCTGGTCATGTAGTGGTGGAATTAGAAGGAAATGACCGAATTGGGGCGGTTTCTGCCGCCCCTTGGGGGAGTGCGAGTATTCTGGTGATTTCTTGGATGTATATTGCCATGATGGGGGCAAAAGGATTAACAGAAGCGACAAAAGTGGCAATTTTAAATGCTAATTATATTGCCCGTCGTTTAGATGAATATTACCCAATTTTGTACAAAGGAAATCAGGGATTTGTTGCCCATGAATGTATTTTAGATTTGCGTTCTGTGAAGAAATCCGCAGCCATTGAAGTTGATGATATTGCCAAGCGTTTAATGGATTATGGATTTCATGCGCCAACGGTTTCTTGGCCTGTGGCGGGAACCATGATGGTAGAACCCACTGAAAGCGAATCTAAAGCAGAATTAGATCGATTTTGTGATGCCATGATTGCTATTCGTGCGGAGATTTCTGAAATTGAATCTGGGGTTATGGATGCCACAAATAACTTGTTAAAAAATGCTCCTCATACCGCAGCATCGTTAATTTGTGGCGAATGGAATCACCCCTATTCCCGTGAACAAGCAGCCTATCCTGCACCCTGGACAAAGGAACATAAATTCTGGCCGTCTGTGGGACGCATTGATAATGCTTTTGGCGATCGCAATTTTGTTTGTTCTTGTTTGCCAATGGAAGCTTATCAATAAGGGAACAGTAAGCTGAGAATAGGGAACAGAAAATTATAATATTTTGGGGTTTCCTATTCTCCTTTATTAATATTAAATATCTAAAAATCCCCAATAAAAATTTATTTATAGAAATAGCTATAAATCCGAACAATCTAGGGGCGAGGCGCGCCTCGCCCCTACACACTGAATTTTTAGGGTTAATAATTTTGATCATGATGAGTGTACAATTCATTTAGACTTACTATAGATGAGTTAGTCCTAAAATAGCGATTAGATTATTATGGAGATCTGATTGATGAATCTGCTGGAACTTTTTATTTATCCGATTAAATCCTGTGGCAAAATTGCCCTAAACCAAGCTGAAGTTACGCTGAAGGGGTTAGCCGGGGATCGAGAATTTATGTGGGTTGATGAATCCGGTCAGTTTGTTACCCAGAGAACTTATCCCCAATTAACTAAAATTCGAGTTCAACAATTAGAGAATCAGATTGAATTGTCGGTTGACGATCAAGAAATTGAACCGTTTAAACTGCAACCGACATTAACAGGAACCTGCAAAACTGTACAAGTTTGGCGGGATCAAACTGTTGCGATTGATCAAGGAGATGCTGTTGCAGATTGGTTACAATACGCTTTAAAACAAGATGAACAACCTTATTTTCGGTTAATGCGACAATCTCCTAATTTTATTCGACCTGTTGATCCGAATTATGCCGTTAATCCTAATAATCAAGTTAGTTTTGCCGATGGTTATCCTTGTTTATTAACGAATACGGCTTCTTTAGCAGAATTGAATCGGAAACTCAAAGAAACCTATTCAACATCATCACAAGAAATTCCAATGAATCGATTTCGGCCTAATATTGTGATCGATACCAATCAACCCTTTATTGAAGATAATTGGAAAACAATTTTAATGGGAGAGGTTTATTTTGATTTAGTCAAACCCTGTAGCCGTTGTATTGTAACAACAACCAATCAAAAAAGTGGCGATCGCAATGAATTAAAAGAACCCTTGAAAACCTTAGCAACCTTTCGACAACAGCCGCGCGGCGTCATGTTTGGTTTTAATATGATTCCTCGAAATACCGGGACAATTCAGGTCGGTGATGCTGTTAAGGTCGTCGAAACCCATTGAAACTTTCACGTTGATCAACAATAGCAGTCAGAAGACCCACCTCAAAAGCGTTCCGCCTTGTTGGTGTTATAAACTTCACTTTTGTTACAAGCGCGAGTTAGAATTGCGGAGACTTAATTTGAGGAAAACCTTTGAAAGTCGCGAACTTTAAGCTAGATTCACCTTGAACTTATGGAAAAAATTTAGTAATATTTAATACCATACATTTTGCGTTGGTGGGGTGCTGCCCAAATGACCTATAGCCTCAGAATTGCTGATTTGCCCAGTGATGAGCGTCCCCGTGAACGACTAATGGCCATCGGCTCCAGAAATTTAGCAACGGCTGAATTGATTGCAATTCTGTTGGGAACAGGTCAGGGAAAAGGAAAATTATCGGCGGTAGGTTTAGGACAATATGTGTTAAACCAGTTAAGTCAGCATCAGCGAGATCCCTTATCGGTACTCCGAGATATTGGGGTTCACGAATTAACTCAAATTCATGGCATCGGGACAGCAAAAGCCACGACTATTTTAGCGGCGGTGGAGTTAGGAAAGCGCGTTTTTCAGTCTAAACCGCCTGATTTAGCTATCATTGAGACACCCCAAGCGGCGGCGGATGCGTTAAGTCATGATTTAATGTGGCAACCCCAGGAACGATTTGCGGTGTTGTTGTTGGATGTCAAACATCGCCTTTTAGGAACTCAAGTGATTACCATTGGCAGTGCAACGGAAACTATCGCCCATCCCCGTGATATTTTTCGAGAAGTCTTAAAAAGTGGCGCAACACGGGCAATTTTGGCACATAATCATCCGTCGGGGAATGTAGAACCCAGTTCAGAAGATATTAATTTAACTCGTCAACTCTTACAAGGGGCGCAATTTTTATCGATTCCACTTTTAGATCATATTATTTTAGGAAATGGTAATTACCTAAGTTTGCGATCTACAACATCTTTATGGGAAGAATATCCCCAAATGGAATAGTCTAAAAGAGTGTTTTTTAGGATTTAACGTGTTTAATTAACAATTGAGCGATCGCTTGTAATTGTTGTTTATTAAACGTTTTTAAGAGAACTTTAACCACCTCTTTCGGATCAGCCGGAATTGTAATTTCTCCAGAGGCAGGTTTAGCGGTTGCTTTAGCTCCAGCTAAGGTTGATAACGCCGCACTCGGAGCAATTGTATTCGCTTTTCCAGCTTGTAAGAGTTCGGCTCCTTGCTTTAACTCGTTAATAATTGGATTCGCTAAAACTTTAAAAGAATTTTTAGGATTAGCGATCGCACCATGAGCCGTTTTAACTAAGGTTTGCCAAGGTTCAATTCCGACTCCAATTTTCGTTAAACGAGCGCACAAACCTGCCAATTGTTTACGAGATTCTGGAGATTCTGCTTGTTTAAATCCCTGCAACATCGGTTTAAGAACCGTCATGACTTGATTAACAGCATTAGCAACCCCAGGTGTTCCGGTCGCAGCTGCTGCTGGGGCTGTTGCTGCGGGTGCTTTACCACTCATCAAGCCTTTTAAGTTATTTTCCAACTTATCATAAACAGGAAGAGAAGCTTGTAGAATTTTCTCCCCCATTTCTTCGGAAAGCCCTGCTGGACTTGCTGCGCGATCAATTAAATTTTTCAGCACTGCAAACCCTTTAGTATAGAGGGTTTGGGTTGTATCATCAATTTTAAGTGGAGTGTCCTTCACCATCTTAAAACAATCTTCTAAGCGCTTGGACACCTTATTAATACTGGTGAGACTGGGCATCTTGTCCATCAACATCGCGGCGGCTCCTTTAATGGAGTGGGCAGCCCGATAGATGGCCGTTACACGCTCCCGGTCAGCATCAGCCATAATTGCAGGTAGCTCTGTTAGCCCCGTTTGCAGGGTTTCAAGACGCTCCTCAGCTTCTTCCATGAAGATAGCAAAGATCTTTTGGTCTTGGTTTGTTGGCACAGCAGCCCTCCTAAACCCTTATCAGTTGAAACAGAGCGTGTTTTCATTAAGTCGTGTCGCCTCGCCCTGAGTTTTTGATGGCTGGGTAAAGACAGAGTTCACCCAGTGGCAACTGACTCCTGGATCTTAATTTAACCCAAGATTATCCCTTTTCTTCCTCAGCTAAGATTTTTTCTTCTATATTTACCCTGCTCCTCCTACTCCCCCTGCTCCTCTTCTACGGATCGGGAATTTCTGAGGGTGGAACTTTTTCCAGATGAATTAACCCTTCCATCACTGATTTAACAATGGGTGCGGTAACAATTCCTCCGGCGCGACCTTCCAGGGGTTCATCCACCACCGCGACCACAACATAACGGGGATGGTCAACACTTAAAATCCCGACAAAACTGGTAATTAAAGCATTAGAGGAATAGCCGCCATCGGGAGATGCTTTTTGAGCCGTCCCGGTTTTTCCCCCAATTCGATAGCCTTCAATTGCGGCTCTTGTCCCGGTTCCCCCTTCTTTAACGACACTTTCCATCATTTTTAAAACAGCATTGGCGGTTTCATCGGAAAACACCTGTTTCGGTTCAGGAAGGGGGAGTTTCCAATACAGTTGACCTTTACTGTTATATAACCCTTGAACAACGTGGGGGGTTACGAGTTTACCGCCATTGGCTAAAAGACTATGAAGTTGAGCTAACTGAATGGGAGTAATGGAAAATCCTTGACCAAAAGCGGTGGTTGCGGGTTCAATGGCGGCGGAGACAAATTGTTCTTTTGTTTTGAGGGTACTGGTGGCGGCAAAGGGTAAATCAATTCCTAGGGTTGTTCCTAAACCTAAGCGTTTTAAGCCTTCATAAAACACCTCTGGCTCCAGGCGTTGCATAATCCTAACCATCCCCACGTTGCTAGAATATTTCACCACATCCGTAATATTAATGGCCCCTCTAGCAGCACCGTCAGCATTTTGAATCGGCCAGCCTCCGACTTGAATATTCCCTTCATCATTAATCACCGTATCCGCTTGAATGGCTCCGGCTTCTAAGGCTAAAGCGACGTTAATGGGTTTAAAGGTTGAACCGGGTTCATAAAGGTCTGTTAAAGCCCAATTTTTGAAGCGTTCTAAGTCAAATTTATAATATTGATTAGGATTATAAGACGGTTCATTGACAAGGGTTAAGACTGAGCCATCGCTGGCATCCATGACAATAACTGTTCCCCGTTTAGCTTTATATTCTTGAACATTTTTTTGCAGTGCTTTACGGGCAATTCGTTGTAAAGAAGTGTCAATGGTTAGCCGTAATTGTAAATCATCAACGGGAATAAATCCGGTGGCAATTTGTTCAGGAACCCAAGCCCCATTTGCTGCGCGTTGAAAGGACAAAGAGGGCATGGTACGCTCTAATAAACTTTCCTGACTGTATTCTATTCCCGCTTGACCTTTGCCTTCAGGATTAATATAACCCACGACATCGGCAGTAATATCCTGTTGAGGATAAAGTCGTTGACGATTTTCTAGTAATTCTAATCCATCAAACCCTAAATTTTGAATGCGGTTTGAGACTTCTTCAGGAATAAAATCTGCTACTTTAATCCCACTCGGTAAGGTACTAAATAGTTGAACAAGTTCGTTAGCATTCGGTGTCGTGAAGTCTTCTCTTACCAACACAGGAGCTAACTTTTCCGCAATTTCCGTTGGAGATTGTTTAAAGAGTTTAGGATGAGCATAAAGGGTATAAACTCGCCGATCTAAAGCTAGAATATTTCCGTTTTTATCCGTAATGGGACGGCGAGGAACAAAAGGTAAAATTCGTTGTTCTTGTTGTGTTTTAGCTTTTTCTCTGAGAAAGGAAGAGTCTTGACCAATTTGTAAGCGAAATAAATTTAGGGCTAAACCTAAAATTCCACCTAATATAATGAACCAAACTAATATTAAACGACTGCGATCGCATTTACGAGGATAAGGTATGGAGATTCTTCCTGGCTTTGGAGACACAGTTGATGGCGCAACGGTCACGGTATTCCGTGATGTAGACTTTCGCCGTTGACCCCCAACGGTGTTTTTTTTCCGCCCCATAGCCGATTTATTATCCCCCCGTTGATGAGGAGAAGAAGCACGTCGTTGAGAACGAGACTTTGAGGAGTAGTCTGAAGAAGCCATAGAGTAGGAG
>NZ_JADEWU010000100.1:0-18413 GCF_015207485.1 Planktothrix mougeotii LEGE 06226 | reverse complement strand
GTCTTCAAACTATCACTAGGAGAAAGTAACTCAATTACAAAATCAGGACAAATAGGGGGAAACTTTTGTTTTTCTTCATCAGTTAAAGCCTCCCATCTTTCTAACTTGATCCAAGACGCATCGGGAGAACGATCTGCACCATTAGGCAATTTAAAACAAGTCGAAGAATCAAAAGCAATGCCAGTACCATCAGCATCAGTCCAATTCATTATCTGTTGAGTGATTCTCGCATTTTTGTTTCCCGTTTCTCCTCCCGTTGGTGGCATAATTATTAATTCTCCATTGGCATTTCTTTCAAATCTCAATTCCCGGTTGTTTTGACAGAGATGAAAAAACTGCTCATCCGTCATTTCTATTAATGGTTTTAAATTGACAGTTAAAGCATTCATAGTTCTATCCTCATTGAATGTTCAGGGATAAATTTTAACTATCTCATATCCTATTATATATTATTAGTTAATAATATATAATATAGCAACCCCTACACGGATTGCTATATATCGCTATTTCTTCATCAATGCAGCTTGACTCAGGAGGGACTCGGCGAAGGCGATCGCTTCTTGGGCGGATTCTCCACTGGCCAATTGAGCGAGTTCTTCCCGGCGTTGGGGGGAAGTTAGGGGAGTGACCCGAACAACGGTTCGAGTTTCGGGATCAGTCCCATCGGAGTTAAGATCAGAGTCCGTTTGAATGGTTTCTTTCGTGACTCGAAAATGATGATCTCCCATAGCAGCCACCAGAGGTTGATGGGTAACACAGAGCACTTGATGGCGTTGGCTGAGTTGGTGGAGTTTCTGAGCAATGGCGGTGGCTACTCGTCCCGATACTCCGACGTCAATTTCATCAAATATCAAGGTTCCTGACCCTGCAATTTGAGAAAAACACGCTTTCAAAGCCAAGAGAAACCGACTCATTTCTCCGCCAGATGCGATCGCTCCCAAGGGTTGGAGGGGTTCTCCGGGGTTCGGACTAAAGCAAAATCGAATTTGATCCGCCCCTAGGGCTGTGGGGGAAATCGGATGAAGTTCGACCTGGAATTTAACCATTTTCATCGCTAAAGGTTTCAATTCTTTAATTAAATTAGTTTCTAATTGATGGGCTGCTTTTTGACGCAGACTGGTCAACTGTTGGCAGGTTTCTTTTAGGGTTTGAAGGGTGTGTTGATAGGCTTCTTCCAGAGATTCAATGGATTGATCTTCATCTTCTAAGTCTTTTAATTCGGTTTGAATGCGTTGATAATATTCGATCACATCTCCTAAATTTTGCCCATATTTTCGACAAATTTGTTTCAAATCTCGAATTCGATCTTCGACTTCTTCTAAGCGTTGAGGATCGGATTCTAATTGTTCGCCATAACTGCCGATTTGTCGTCCGGCTTCGGTAATTTGAGCCACCGCTTCACTAACGATTTCTAAAATCGGTTGCAGTTGGGAATCATATTCAACTAAATCCGTTAATTTACCTTCAGCTTGGCTCAACAAATCGGCAGCAGCTAACCCACTTTCATTTTGATATAAAGCTTGATAAATTTGATAGCTTTGTTGCTGAAGTTCAACAATATGATTCAGCCGTTGATGTTCTATCTGTAATTGTTCTAATTCATCGGGTGTTGTTAACGTTGCTGCATCTAATTCTCGAATTTGATAGGTTAATAAATCCAATCGTTGTAACCGTTGTTGTTCAAATTGACGACGCTTTTCTAAAGCATGGCTACAGGTTTGAGCTTGGGTATAGGCGAGGGAAACTTCTTTTCTAGCGTTGATTAAAGCTTGACCGCCATAGAGATCTAACCATTCCTGTTGAAGTTCCGGTTGACCTAATTGTAAGGTTTGTCCTTGGGCGGTAATTTCAATGAAGCGATCGCGGAGTTGATCAATTAATTTACGATTGACTAATACTCCATTCACCCGTGATCGACTGCGAAGTTTATCTCCTGAAATCACCACTTCTCGACTACAAACAATTAAGCTCCCATCTACTAAATCAATTTCTTGTTCGGTTAACCAATTAAGCCATTTTTTTTCAATCTCAAATGTTGCTTCTAATAAAGATCGAGTCGCTCCCGTCCGAATTGAACGGCGGTCTACTTTTCCCCCTAAAATGGCATCAACCGCATCTAAAATAATGGATTTCCCGGCTCCCGTTTCTCCGGTAAAAACATTCAAGCCTGTTCCTAAATCTAAATCTAAATGATCAATGAGAGCAAAGTTTTCGATTCGCAAGGAAAGCAACATATTAAAACACTAAAATAAACTAAACAAGCTCAAATAATTTTAAAATATCCTTCAACTTGAAGAAGATACGGGTAAAATAATCCGGGTGATCAAAGGTTGATTTTCTGATTTTTCTAGTAATAATTCTCCCCCCATTTTTTCTAACATTTGTTGACAAATTAAAAGCTGTTGACCCGGAGAAGACGTTAACAGAGAGGGAGCTAGTAAATCGGGATGGGAACCCATTTTTAACTCAATAATCAGTTGCGGGTTAATTTTACCATAATCTGTAATAAAAAGCTCTAATTCATGATCAGTACAAAGGCGACTAACAACCTCAATCATGCCTCCAGGTTCAGAACGGTGACAGGTTGTTAATAGAACTTCATAACAAACCAGTTCTAGTTTAATCCGATCTCCAATGACATTAAAATTCCCCTCTTGTTTGACAATAAATTGGATTTGTTTATTGCGAATAATAGCATTTAATCGTTCCCGTACCCATCGTAATAAATTCGTAATTGGAACAATATCATGGTGATGATGAAGTCGCCATTGTTCTTGTTTAATTAAAGAACTCGTAGAGGCTAAAGCATTGCCCATCTGACGTAATAATTGTTGATAACGTAAATGGGAAAGTTGGGTTTTCTGAGGATCAGAACCTTGAAACGGAGAATTATTTAATTCGCTTAATTGTTTCAGTCCTCCGCCTACGGTTCGATATAATTCTTCTAAGCGCCGTTGTTTATACCAATTCAGCCATTGTAATTCTTCATGTTGGGTTTTTAACGTGTCTTGAATTCGTAAATAGCGTCGTGACCAAGCAAATTGCATGACTAACAAATTCAACATGGTTAAAGAGATATGAGATTGATCATGAATTTGCTCTGGATCAGCAATAATTAAAAGACCTGTCGGCTGATGATTCTTGGCTGTGCGAAGGGTCGTTACTAATATTTTATCAACGGAACTGGTAAACCATTGTCGAGTATAAGCTGATAATTCTTGTACAGGCCACCAAAATAATTCTTCCGTTGATAAAGCGTGTTGAATTAAAGGATCTTTAGCTACCGTAATTAATCGTTCTGTGTTGATTGATAGAGTTGCTTGACGCGCCACACAACTGACAATTTTAGCTTTTTTTGAACCTTCAATCCAGGTTAATAATACAACTAAAGGACTTTGTAATAATTGGGCTATATCTTGGGTAAATTGTTGTTCTATAGATGGTAATTGCTCGGTTTTTTGTAAGGTTAACCAACAATCCTCTAAAACTTGATTAAAGTTTTCATGAGATTGAATTTGTTGATTAAGTTGCCATTGATGTAAAATAACGCTCAATTGTTGGCCAACAATTTTAACTAATTCCTGCTCGGCTCGATCCCAAGTTCGAGGAGATTCATGACCAATTACTAATAATTCTTGGGGAACTTTTTGCTGTTGATTTTTTCCGGTTGTAATATAACCATTAACCGGACACAACATCAGCGATCGCACTCCAGCATCTCGAAGCTGAGTTCGCCAGGATTTTAATTTTTCATCTTCCTCATAATTTTCAACCACTAAGATTTCAGTTTGATTTTTAAAGCGTTGCAAATCTTGATAAGTAAGCGCATTTAAAGGGGAAGGAATTGCCGTTCGATTTAATGGATAATGTTGATAAAGAATCTTAAAGTCTTCTGTTTCAGGTTGATATTCTATTAATAAAAATCGCCCCGCATTTAATCGTTGACACAAAAGATTTGCTGTAGTTTTTAAAGAAAACTGCCAATCTTGATCATCTACAACTGCACGGGTAACTTTAGCTGTTAGGGATTGATCGAGTTCAATTTGTCGAATTTTGGCTTCCATTTCGGCTAAGGGTGCAGTTAAGGAAATTAAATGAGCAACCCCTCGTAAAAATTGTTTTTCATTTTCTTGCCAAATCCGAGGGTGTTGTCCTTCAACGGCAATAAATCCTAACATTTCTTGATTAAAAAGAATAGGAACAGCTAATAAAGATCGGGCGCGAATTTTCTCCATTAATCGTTCCGTTGTATCGGCTCTTAAGGAACTATAAGACTCCCCAATAGACACTAAATGATCAGAAATTAAAGCTTGATAAAACTCCCCTAAATCTTGTACCGTTACCCCAGAAGCAGCTTGTTTCATTAAACTGATACCGGGCATTTTTTGTTGATTACTCGCCCGTCGCCAAAAATATCGCCCTTCTCGATAGTACCAATAGACATTGGTGCGCGTAGGTTCAATAAATTCATGGGTGGTTTCTACGGCGACTTCTAAACAGCGATCTAAGGTATTTAGCGTTCTAAATTGAGTTAACAGTTTAAAAAAAGGTTGATCGGGTCGTTTGGTTTGTTGATACATCCAAGTGGTTTCAATTTGGAATAAAGAAGTGGCTAAGGTTCCTAATACCATTGAAATCAGTTCTTTTTCCATTGAACTCGGAGAAATTCCCCACTCACTTGATCCTAATAAAGCTACACCAAAACACCGATCTTTGTAGCGCATGGGAAATAAAATTGAGCCCTGAATATTAAAAGCTTGGGCTGCTTTTCGCCATTCTCCCGCACGGGTTTCTTCTCTTAAATCAGGAACAACCACAGGTCGCAATTCAATCACAACTTGTTCGAGTAAATCTCCCGGAGATAAAATAAATCTTTGTTTGAGTAACCATGAATCTTCGGTGGGTATAATTCCTCCTTTTCCCAGGAGGCGATGATCTAAGCGATCATATAAACCAATCCAAATTAAACTATAGTTAAACTCGGTTTTGATATAGTCTAAAGTGGTTTCGATTAAAACATCAACGTTATCTTCATCTTGTAGGGTCTGGAGGACACGCCCTAATGTCATGATGGGTTGATCTAATGCGATCGATTCTTCGGATAGACCCATAATAAACTCCCAAACCGTATACTTTAATTTAGGTTTAAAATTAAAAATTTAATGGAGATCTTCAACAAATGCAATGTTCTGGGATAAGGTAAAAAAATACTTTCCCCGTTGATCTGGTTTCTCATCCCATCTTACCCTTAGTCTTTCACGATTTTGCTCAAAAAATACATTAAATTAAAATTTGACAATCAGGACTTAGGAAACCCCTGAGTTTTAGCGTTCTGGACATAAGCAGAGGAGACGATCTTGGATATTTACCGTAGCACTGTTAGACCCCTTTTATTCTATGGATTAAAGCTTGACCCCGAATGGGCACATCATCGAGCTTTACAACTCTTGAGTTGGATTGACCAAAATCAGTCTCAGTCTCCGATAAATTGGATGGAATCTCAACTTAGACCCTCATTTTGTTTACAAGATGTCCGCTTACAGCAGAAATTATGGGGTTTAACGTTTAATAACCCTGTCGGTTTAGCGGCGGGTTTCGATAAGGATGGGGTCGCGGCGGGAATTTGGCAAAGTTTGGGATTTGGATTTACAGAATTAGGGACTGTTACCCTCCATCCGCAACCGGGAAATCCGCAACCTCGATTATTTCGATTAGTTGAAGATCAAGCGGTCTTAAATCGCATGGGATTTAATAATCAAGGGGCGGAAATATTGGCGCAACGGTTACAAGAAAAACGTCAACAACAATTGATGATTCCTGTTGGAATTAATTTAGGAAAATCTAAAATTACTCCGTTAGAAGCCGCCGCAGAAGATTATTTAGGGAGTTTTAAATTGTTAAAGGATTATGGAGATTATTTTGTTGTGAATGTTTCTTCTCCGAATACCCCCGGATTGCGATCGCTTCAAGATACTGAACAATTAAGCAAAATTATAGCGGTTTTAAAAATGGAAAATACAGACAATAAACCGATTTTTATTAAAATTGCACCGGATTTAGAATGGGATGCGATCGCTGATGTTGTTAATTTATCTCAAAGCTATCAATTAGCCGGAATTATTGCGACGAATACCACCATAAAACGGGAGGGATTAAAAACTCAATGGCTACCCCAAACGGGAAGTTATATCACTGAAGAAGCCGGAGGAATTAGCGGTGCACCCCTGAAGAAACGGTCTACAGAAGTGATTCGTTGGATTCATGAAAATACCCAAGGACAGTTACCCATTATTGGCGTTGGTGGAATTTTTACCGCCGATGATGCTTGGGAAAAAATTACCGCAGGAGCGTGTTTAATTCAAGTGTATACGGGTTGGGTTTATGAAGGGCCAGGAATAGTCAAAAGAATATTAGAAGGACTGTTACAGAAATTAGATCAATATCAGTTAAAATCTATTTCTGAAGCCGTTGGTTTTAAACCTTAATGATAGATAGGGAAGAGGGAACGGGGAACAGGGAAAAGCTTAACTGTAAGTTTACTGATATATTTTTGTACAAACTGCGTCAAATTTTTCCCAAACTTTATCATAACAATTGTCGGACATTGATAAAACCTCTAACAAGGTTTCAGAGATAATCTCTCTCGCTTGTTTTTGCGGGTTTAATTTTTCTATTTCTAAGTCTTGACTGTTTAATTGCTGGCTTAATTTTTGGAGTAACCATTGTTTATCCTCAAGGGATAATTGATTGATTTTTTCAGCAAATTCACGAACTTCTAAAGAGGGTATCATAATCTACCATAGATGTTAATAATTTTGTGATATTATAGCATAATTCTGAATGTTATGCTAAAAAGATTGTAACCCATTAATTAAGTCTATATTTTCTATTAATTTTTTTGCATAAAGACTGAGTTGTTCATCACCACTAATAAACCAGATTAATGTATGAGTATCAAGTAAATATTTCATTACATATAATCCTTGAAATCTTCTAACGGCTCATCAAAATCAGATGACATTGAAATTAAACCTTTTGCACTTCCGAATTTTCTTTGTACAGCAGGAGTAATATTAAATATCTTTTTAACCTCATTTATTATTAATTTAATCTCCATACTGGGATAAACATCAGATCAAAGTGATGATCATAAGTCCAGACAGGAGTATTTAAGCGTTGAGAAATACTAGCTGTGACAGCATCAAATAAGGTGATTTTTTGATCCGTATATTGTTTGACTTTCTGCCATGCCAAAGTATAATCTTCTTCTGAAGGATGAATCAACTCAGCCGACTCTCGGATTTCTTCCGAAAATTTAATAGCTCTTTGAATACCTAAACGGTACAAAATCAAAGTATAAGTTTCCAAAACAATAGGATAAGGAATCATCACTTTCAAATTTAATAACTGAATTTGTGATAATTCTTGCCGAGCCTTTAGGTGGTATTGATCACTAGAATCAACTAAAGCATAAAGTGGAGTTGTATCAGCAATAACCGCTTGAATCATGACTCACCTAATAAAGTATTAGCTATGATCTGATCATGATTGATTGCTGTATCGGGATAACCGCTTCCTGGTACAGCAGGAGTAAGATTAAATATCTTTTTAACCTCATTCGTTAAAGAATTAGATGGGTTTAGATCGGAATTGTTAGAAATAGTAACTTGTTGCATTAATTGTCGTAATAACCATTGTTTATCCTCAAGGGATAATTGATTAATTTTTTCGGCAAATTCACGAACTTCTAAAGAGGGCATAGTAACTCACCAAAAATAAATATTGATAAATTTCTCCTATTATAGCATTGCTTTGAATGCCATGCTATAATAGGTTAAAAAAGTACAGAGTCAGATTGCTATTATAATATACTTAAATTCAGTTTAAATCATGCCAAACTCAACTTTGCCTAAACTTGAATCTTTACCTCAAAATTTCCCCTTAGAAGGGATAATTAGCATTACATTGATAGAAGGAATTACTGTTTTTCGTGCTTCGGAAAAAATTCAAAATAGAATTGAAACTTTACTGGAAAAACAAAAAAAACAGCCTTAACTGCTGAAGAAGAAAAAGAATTAGATGCTTATGAAGAATTAGATGATTATTTAAGTTTAGTAAATCGGTCAATTCGCAATCTTTATTTAAGTCAAATTTAGTGGGAAGTATTGACAGGTGTTCTCAAATGATCCTGAAAAAGTAAAGACAAATTAAACAAAATTGAATCAGCTTTAATTTTAGTTACTAAATACCGTTGTTGTAAAGATTGTAACCCATTAATTAAGTCTATAGAGGATAAATCTAAATGTTGTCTTAACTCTTCTCTGGATACAGGGTGATCAAATTTGCTCAATTCTACAACAATTTTCTGTTCAACGGGTGATAATCTATTAAATAGCTGGTTAAAGTGCGATCGCATTTCTCTAGTAATGACCAAACTATCCTCAGCTAAAAACTCAGCCACATCCCCATCAAAAACATCTCGAATTAAAACCGCAACATCTTTCAAATACATCGGATTTCCTTGATATTTTTCAATCAATTTTAACCCGCTATCCACATCTGGTTTTAATCCCATCCCTGATAAAATTTCTCCATCCTCTAAACCTGATAATTTTAAAGATTTAATCGGATATAATTCCTCATCCAAACATTCCATTTCTGCACATTGTTCTTGACTGATTAAAATTAGATGACTTTGATGCTCTGTTTCTGTGATCAGTTTAAAAAAATTTTGATAATCTTGGTAGACGCTTTGATATTGTCCAGAAAGTTCACCTGGAGTAAAAATATGATGAACATCATCAAGAATAATCAAACATTTTTTATCTGTGAAAATATCAAATAATTGTTTTAAATTGTCATTTATAGTTGTTTTTGATTCTGAGTTACAAGCGATCAATAAATCATTAATCAGTAATTCTAAAGGTTTGGGATATTTTAAGCTTTTCCAGATTACCACCTCAAATTTATCTAGGTGTAAATCAACAAATCTTTTAACTAGATTCGTTTTTCCTATTCCAGATAATCCTAAAACTGAAATCAAACGAATATTATTATCTAATATCCAACTCAAAAGGGTTTTAAGTTCTGATTCTCTATTATAAAAGTTGATTATTTGAGGACTTAAGGTTAAATCAACTAATTGTGATTTAACCTTATCATTAGTTAATATTTGGTGATTATCTTGCTTTGAATTGTATAGTATTGATGGACTATAGTTAAAGCTATGATTACTACCACTTATATGACAAATACCCTGATTTTTAGATGATAAAATATTTAACCTATTAAAAGTAGAACGAAAATTAGTTTTTTCAAGATCTTCTCCTAATTCTTCAGATAACAATTGTAATAATTTGGCAGCGATATTTCTAACCCTACTCTCACTACGGTTGCATTCATCAGCAATTTCCTGATAGCTCTGGCCGTCCCAAACCCCCTTAATAATTGATTCTTGGAGATCATCTAAGTGTTTTCCCTTCTTGGCAAAAATTAACTGATCAGCAAATTGTAAAATTTCTGTCATAGTCATAACATCCCCTCATGGTAAGGATTTGAACTATTATACACTTCTTAATCAAGATATTTCAAGATAGTTTAAGATATTACAGTAAATATTCTGTAACAAAAGACAAGATAAAATAATATACTTTACACTAGGAAAAATAAATTTTTTGATCAATAATACTCACAACAACTCACCTACATATTCTAATTTAGACCCAATCTGTATTGTTTAAAGGGATTCAAAAATTATGTCTTTCCAATCTAGCAATAATAATATTGATCAAGCTAAAAATAGCATATTTTCTTCTTTCAAAGAAGGGTTTATATTACAGTTATCTGATGTGATTAAATGGTTGGGACGAATCAGCGTTATAGCTATACCAATTTTAATTTTATGGTTTTCCAAAGGAACAAGTGTTGGTGATCATTGTATCATGAGTTTCCCAAATGTGCCAATTATAGGAGGAGTAATTACATCAGTAGGACTGCTTTTGATGTTAGGAAACCCTTTCATTGCTATTTTGGCAGGAACCTTGTTAGGAGTAATTCTTAATATTCCTTTTATTCAGCAGTTATTGTGTTAAGTATATGTAAGTTAATGTACCTTGAGGGAAAAAACATGAATGTAGTACAACTAAAGAATATATCAAAAAGTTTTAATCAATCTCTATTCAAAAAAAAAGAGATATTAACAGAGATTAATCTTAATATTAAAAAAGGTGAGTTTGTTGTTTTAAAAGGGGCAAATGGTTCGGGTAAAACCACTTTACTTAATCTGATTTTAGGACTTTTAGCACCCACCCAAGGAGAAGTTAAGTTATTTGGGGAAAATCCTAAAAGTTTTCACTCAAAAACCCGCCTTGGTGTAGTTTTACAAAAAGTTTCCCTTCCTAAACATTTAACAGTGAAAGAATTAGTAAACTTGTTAAGAAGTTATTATCCTAATCCTTTATCAACTGAAGAAATTTTAAGTACAGTTAATCTCAAATCAAAAGAGAATAATTGGGCTTCCAAATTGTCTGGTGGTGAAGAACAAAGGTTATTTTTTGCCTTAGCTTTAGCAGGTAATCCAGAATTATTAATTTTAGATGAGCCCACCAGAAATTTAGATGAAGAAGGATTTATTGAATTTTGGGAACAAATCAAGATTTGTCGTGACAAAAATATTACTATTCTAATGGTGACAAATAACCAAGCAGATTTTACATATTTAGATAACTTAGTTACTAAATATGTAATTTTGAAAGAGGGTAAATTAGAAGAAAATATTATTAAAACAGTTTTGGTAGAAGAAAAGGAATCATCCAAATTCAAGGAAACAAACAAAAAAATTAATTATACTTATCTTTTGTTAAAACAGACTTATGTTGAATTATTACAGCTTGTTAGAACACCATTATATTTATTGGGGATTTTTCTGCTTCCTTCTCTAATTATCTTTTTCCCCATGAATCAAAAATCCGCTAAAGTCATGTTAATATTTTTTAGTGGACTAATGTTATTAATATTAGCAATTGAAAGATTAGGAAAAAGAATTGCTATTGAAAGAGTAGAAGGATGGTTAAAGTTATTAAAAGTTACCCCACTTCCTCCCAGTGTATTTTTCAGAGCTAAAATTATTATTACCTTGTTACTTTCGACAATAATTTTATCGTTAATGTTTGTTTTTGGAGCATTTAAACTAGGAATTGATGAGTATTTAATAAGCTGGCTGGCGATGTTCTTATGTTTGCTTTTGGGCATAATTCCTTTTGCTATTTTTGGTTTAGCAATGGGTTATTTATTTAATCCTAAAAGCCTTGATTCTATTATTGGTTTATCTGTTCCAGTTGCTGTGTTAACTTGTGGTTTGCCAATTTCAAAAGCAAAATGGTTTAGCGATCTAATAGATTTTTCTCCTGTGTATCACTATGGTCAATTAGTTTTATACAGTGCTAATATAAAAAACGATAATAATTTAATATTACATCTTGTATTTTTAGGAATATTTAGTTTGTTTTTTTATCTTGTATCTATTTGGGCTTATAAAAAAGATCAATCTTTGAATTAATAAAGCTTAAATTCTTCTATCATTAATTTAATCTCTGATCATGATTGATTGCTGTATCAGTATAACCGCTTCCTGGTACAGCAGGAGTAATATTAAATGTCTTTTTAACCTCATTCGTCAAAGAATTAGATGGGTTTAGATCGGAATTGTTAGAAATAGTAACTTTAGCAATGCTAAATAGGTTGTAATAACCATTGTTTATCCTCAAGGGATAATTGATTAATTTTTTCGGCAAATTCATGAACTTCTAAAGAGGGCATCATAATCTACCATAGATGTTAATAAATTTTTAATATTATAGGATATGCACCCTAAACTAAAAGATAATATTCTTTGCACTCTCAAACCATTTGCGATCGCATTACTGACATTCTCATCCAGATGAAATTTAATCTTGTTTGACATTTTCATCCTTTAATATTTTTTGAATTAAAGAGGGTTGATTTCCTTGTAATTGTTTAGCAAAAGATTCTCCCGCTTCAATTTGTTGTCTAATTTCTTCTCGATGATCATGGTAATAAGCTAAGGCAGCATAAACATCTGCTAAGGTAATACTAGGATGGTGATAAATAATTTCATCGGGTGACATTCCCATTCTTTCATGCCAAATTACAATATCTTGAACTTTAATTCGATGTCCAGCAATACGAGGTTTTCCGCCACAGATCCCCGGAGTAACTTCAATGTGTTGTGAGATGACTGTTTCCATATCTACTATTCCCTTTACCACAAATATTGATCAATTTAGTCTATTATAGCATTATTTTAAATATCAAGGTATAATAGTAGAATAGATAAATTTTTCTGAATCTGGACGTTAGCAAACTGTTGACAGTTCCATCCCTACAATAAAAGCATGATAAGAGGGTTAGACCTATGGAAATGACACAAATTGAACATCTGATTCGTTATGTTACCAATGCCGATGGCGAAACAACTGATGTTCTTGTTCCTGTTGAAATTTGGCAACAACTGATGAATACAATAAACTCAGATCCTGTTAGTGGTTTAGCTTGGATTGACGAACAAGAACCAAAAGCCCAAATATTAGCTGACTTACAAGAATCTATGCAACTTGCCTCATCAGGACAAACCTTCCCACTATCACAACTTTGGGAAGATACCACTGTTTAAACTCATGATAGAAGTTCGCTTTACATTACCCTTTATACGCCGTCTTAAAGCATTAACTAAACGTTATCGCAAAATTCAATCTGATATTCAGCCGATTATTGATCAGCTACAGATTGGAAATTTTATTGGCGATCAACTTTCTGGTATACACTTAGCTGTTTTTAAAATTCGAGCCAAAAATAGTGATATTCCTACAGGCAAAAGTGGTGGCTATCGAGTGATCTATCAAGTTGTTTCACCTGAATTAGTTTTGCTTCTGCTCATCTATGCAAAATCAGATCAGGCAGATGTTAGCCTAGACGAGATTAAAGATGCGATTAACAAGACTTATTTACCATAGATGTTAATACATTTGTAATATTATAACCTAATAAGAGATGGCTTGAGAAACCCGGTTTCTGACCCCTAGCAAGAGCGTTGAGAAATCGGGTTTCTGCCATAACTTTTGTTTCTCAACCGAAAGATAGCTTAAGAAACCCGGTTTCTGACCCCCAGCAAGAGCGTTGAGAAATCGGGTTTCTGCCATAACTTTTGTTTCTCAACCGAAAGATAGCTTAAGAAACCCGGTTTATGGCCTGCAATACCTAGAAAAAAATCATCCTTTAGGGGTTTACTAATTTAGCCAACCTGATTACTATGGGGAAGACAAAAGATCACGGTTTGGAGTGAGGAAACAGGATGTACATCGTACAAATTGCCTCTGAATGCGCCCCAGTCATCAAAGCGGGAGGCTTAGGCGATGTTGTGTACGGACTCAGTAGGGAGTTAGAACTGCGGGGTCATACCATTGAAATTATTTTGCCCAAGTACGACTGCATGAGGTATGACCAAATTTGGGGACTTCATGAAGCTTATCAAGATTTATATGTTCCCTGGTTTGATGGCGCAATTCACTGTACTGTCTTTTGTGGTTGGGTTCATGGGCGGTTATGCTTTTTTATTGAACCTCACTCCGAGGATCATTTCTTTGACCGAGGTTGTTATTATGGTTGCGTCGATGATTATCTGAGATTTGCCTTTTTTAGTAAAGCTGCATTAGAGTTTTTACTCAGAACAAATAAACGTCCTGATATTCTCCATTGTCATGATTGGCAAACGGGTTTAGCTCCCGTGATGTTGTATGAAATGTACAAATATCATGGCATGGAAAATATCCGAGTTTGTTATACCATCCATAACTTTAAACATCAAGGAATTGCGGGTACAAATATCCTTTGGGCGACGGGATTAAACCGAGAATCCTACTATTTTGAATATGAGCGTTTACGCGATAATTTTAACCCCTTTGGCTTGAATTTTATGAAGGGGGGAATTGTTTACTCTAACTTTGTAACGACTGTTTCTCCTAACCATGCTTGGGAAGCCCATTATGGTGAATTTGGCTATGGGTTAGGACATACCCTAGAACTGCATCAACATAAATTTGGTGGAGTATTAAATGGGATTGATTATGAGGTTTGGAACCCAGAAGTTGATCGATTTATTCCTGAACAATATACGCCAAAAACTTTAGAAGGAAAAGAAATCAATAAAAAAGCTTTACGCGAACGCTTATGGTTAAGTCATGGAGATAAACCCCTGATTTGTTATATTGGTCGCTTAGACGATCAAAAAGGGGTGCATTTGGTTCATCATGCCATTTATTATGCTCTGCATCGACAAGCTCAATTTGTGTTATTAGGTTCGGCAACAGAAGCGAGTATTAACTCTTGGTTTTGGCATGAAAAGAACTTTTTAAATGATAACCCGGATTGTCATTTAGAACTAGGGTTTAATGAGGAATTATCCCACTTAATTTATGCGGCTGCGGATATTATTGTGGTTCCGAGTAATTATGAGCCCTGCGGGTTAACTCAAATGATTGGGTTAAAATATGGGGCTGTTCCCGTTGTTCGCGCGGTTGGTGGGTTAGTTAATACGGTTTTTGATCGGGATTATGATGAATATCATACCCCAGAAGAACGCAATGGTTATGTTTTTAATTACACCGATTTTCAAGCCTTAGAATCAGCAATGGATCGAGCTATTGGTTTATGGAATTACTATCCTGATGAATTTGAAAAATTGAGAATTCAAGGCATGAATTATGACTATTCTTGGAAGCAACCGGGAACGGATTATTTAGCCATTTACGAATTCATCCGGCACAAATAAACCCCCTGTAGAGACTAAGCATGGTTAGTCTCTACAGGGGACGGATGCGTAGCAAACATTGAAAGATGGAATATAAAGTCAAATTTTCCAATTTCCCAAGTGTCTACTTCCTAATCAACCCATAACCGACTTTAAATCCTAACAAACTCAAGCAACATCAGGGTTTTCCCTTTTCCTAAACCCTAATAAAACCTTATTAGCACTGTAGAACTTAGAATAGTAGCACTCATCGGTCAGAAAGCAATAAAACCCCTGCGTAGATTGAAATCAAAGCATTAGGAAAATGTATGATTTCAAGCCGAGTTCGCACCTTTTTAATTGCCACCATTTTTCCCTTCCTGATTAGTTTATTTATTCCCATGCCAGGGACAGCGCAAACACCCAGTAGTAATGGGAATACCGATGTATTTATCCTCAAAACTCAAGATGCGACCAATGATTTGTCTAATGTTTCGGTGATTTCTAATTTTGATTGGTTCCATGATGGAGATAAAATTGGTTTAACCGATGGCATTAGTGAAGATGATTTAGACTATACAGAATTGATGGATTTTGATCAGGATGGGCGGTCAGATGATGCCGTTATTAAAATTAAATCCACTCAGGAAATTTTAGGGGTAGTTTTAAATGCTGATGATTTTGTTTTAGAAGGGGAATTTGTTGTGATTCCTTCCTTGGCAACTCAACCCATTGCTTGCTTACCTAAAGCCAATATAAGCACCTGTCAAGTTCCGGCTTTCAATGCTATTATATTGCCTTCTTCGTCCGGTGTCAATCGATTAGAAAGTCCTCAACAAAAAGCTGAAATCAGTCCTAAAAATTGAACCTTGCACATTGTTATAGACCTCTGTGCATCTACCCCAAAGCCTCAGATCAAATTAACCTTAATTTGTTAAACTAGAATAGCTCTTTAAAGTTGAGATTTTATCCAGATGGAACGTTTCGATGTTGTGGTCATTGGTGCGGGGCCAGCAGGAGGTCAATGTGCAAGACAACTCACCCAAGCAGGTCAACGGGTATTATTAATTGAACAACATGAAACTTTTTCTAAAAATGATTTTTCCAGTGCCGCTACACCCTTAGAAACCTTGGAAAAATTCAATTTACCGGAAACTGTTATCGGGAGTTATTGGCAAAATTTGGTGATTGTTACAACGAATATTCATCAGAAATGGCAGTCTCCAATGCCTTTGGGGGCTGTTTTTGATTTTGCTAAATTACGGGAATTTTTAGCCACAAAAGTTAAAAGCCAAGGTGGCGAAGTTTGGATGGGATGTCGTTATCTTCGGTATATTAAAAATCATCAGAATACGATTGTTGAATTAAAGCAACGGTCTACGGGAGAAATTATTCAGGTAGAAACGCAAATCTTAGTGGATGCTACAGGCCCAGCTAGGGCAGTCATGTATAATAAAAAAGAACCGCAACCGGATTATTTAACGGGGACGGGAATAGAATATTTAATTGAACTTTCAGAAATTGATTATCAACAGTATTCTCAAGATTTAATTTTCTTTTTAGGTCATCGCTGGATGCCCAGGGGTTATTCGTGGATTTTTCCGATGGGAAATAATCGCTTAAAAGTGGGTTCTGCTCAATTAAATTGTTCCCACACATGGGTCAATCAAACTCAAACCTTACGTTCCTATGTGGAGTTATTATTAACAGAGTATTTAGGGGGAATTCCGTATACAATTATTAACCATCACGGAGGAATGTTAAAATATTGTAGTGGGTTAGAAGATATTTATTATCAAGATAATATTATTGCCATTGGGGATGCGGTTTCAATGGTGAATATGTTAGGAGGAGAAGGGATTCGTCATGGAATGCAAAATGCTAATATTGCTTGTGGATATATTCAAGATTATCTGACCGGAAAAATAACAGATTTTGCCGGATATCGTCAAGAAATTCGACAGATCTATGCTAGAACTTGGAACTGGTCAGAACAAATGGGATTAAGTAAATATTTAAAATATAGTGATCAGTCTATTGATAAAGGGGTATCCTATCTCAAAGATTTATCTTTAGAAGATATGATGGCTATTTTATTTGATTATGATTTTAAACGATTATATAAAGCTGGGTTTAAATATTTGCGCTATAAAATTGTATCGATTTGGACAAGATTAAAACTTAAATTGAATTTAACCTAGTTAAATGTTATAGTTAGTCTAAATCAGTTGTAGAAATGACTTAAAATCCAATTCATCGTAGGGGCGAGATGTGCCAAAAGTCCGTCAACTTAACGCCAAAAAGCCCTGATTACAGCTTTGATCAGATCCCCTTAACCCTAGAGACGTTGCATGCAACGTCTCTACAGGAGGGATTTATTTGTAGCTCCCCCAAACCTCCTCAAAAGCTAAACAAATTGGAAGAAGTTGCTAGTGGTTAAACTTGTTTGTGACATCAATACTCCTTCAATCAAACCAATATATTGCTGATTTCCTTGATCATCAATACGGATGATTCCGGTGCCAACACCCGTACCTGCGGGTGCATCGGTCAAACGATAGTTATCTGCACTTCCTGTGAGTTGAATCACATCTTCATTGGGGGTGAAGTCTGAAATCAGAGTGTAACCCAAGTCAGTTACACCATAGAGAACATCATTTCCCTTATCTCCTAACACCAGGTCACTGCCACTTTCGCCTGTGAGGGTATCATCGTCTTGACCACCATAGAGAATATCAAGACCCTCTCCACCAAAGATCAGATCACTATTTTTATTACCATAGAGAAGTTCATCACTACTACTACCAACGAGGGTGTCATTATCCACACCTCCAAATAGTTCATCTCCGCCTCCTTCTCCATTCAGGAAGTCATTGCCTTTGAAACCCAATAAGGTTTCATCCCCACTACTGCCGATAATCACATCATCATTATCAGTTCCAAACAGTTGATTGGGTTGATCTTCAGTAAAGTCTGTAGGTGAAGGAATGGAGGGTTTGGTTAGGGGAGTACCTGTCAGGACAAATGTATCTGCACCTTCTCCACCCTGCAAGGTATCAATTTCGTCGGGATTGGGTGGTAGCGTGTTGGTATCGGTGTTGGTATTAGTAACCTGAACATCCGTGGCATTTTTGCCCTTATAGTTGGCATCGGTACTGACAGCAGCTTGCAGTTCAATGGTATAAGCTTGATCTGCATCAACAGTATTATCGGCTACACCTGTCACCGTAACGGTTTGGGCGGTATTCCAGTTCGCTGAGGTAAAGACTAAGCTTTCCGGGGCTACGGTTCCTTCTGCGGTGTTGGAACTCACGACCGGAATGGTGACATTGGCTGTGGGTTTAGAATCTAATTTCACCGTAAAGGTAGCGGTTGTACCTGTTTCATCGGTAGTGAGTCCGGTGGTGGGAGTGACGGTAATTCCCGCAGGCGTAGTCGGAGGGGGAACATCAACGTTAGTATTCGTAACAGAGACATCCGTTGCATCTTTCCCACTATAGTTCGCATCGGTACTGGTAGCAGCTTGCAGTTGAATTGTATAGGCTTGATTTGCATCAACTGTATTATCGGCTACACCCGTTACCGTAACGGTTTGGGCGGTATTCCAGTT
>NZ_JADEWU010000099.1:0-18850 GCF_015207485.1 Planktothrix mougeotii LEGE 06226 | reverse complement strand
GTCGTTGTCACCCAACTTGATCCTACCAGTGTCCGGGTAATTGTCAGTGGGGTCAATAATGCCCCCGAAGCCCGTATTCTCCAAGGAGGTAGAGAAGGGATTGTAATTAGTCTGGGTACGGCATCCGGTGCTGTGGCTCAAGTTCCGAATCAAGCCATAACCCCACCTCCTCCCCCTCCTGGATCTACTGCCCAACCAGCCCCAAGAGGTTCTCAACCAGTATTGATTCCTGATCCTCAAATCACCATTGATGGTCGAAACGTTCCCCAGGGAGCACCTCGCCCCGTTGATGCGGCTCCACCTTTTCTTCCCCGTGCTGTTGCTCCACCATTGGGAGATATGGCTGTTTCTAATATTAATCCCGGAATCCCCACAATTCGACTCAATACCAATCAACGAATTCCGCGGTTAGTGCTGCGAGATGCTCCGGTAAGTGATGTTTTAGCGTTGTTAGCTAGAACTGCTGGATTGAACTTAGCAATCAGTAATTTGATTAAAGATTCCGCCAGTGGGGACTTCAGAGCTCCAACTGACCCGCAGGAAGAAAAACAGATTCTAGGCCGAAAAATATCCTTAGATATTGAAAATGAATCCGTTGAGGATGTTTTTAACTATGTTTTACGCTTAAGTGGATTACAAGCCAATCGGGTCGGAAATACAATTTTTGTCGGTGTTAAACTGCCCACTGCTGCTAATGATATTGTGGTTCGTAGCATCAGACTGAATCAGGTTCCAGCAACCAGCGCGGCAGGTTTTTTGAGTAGTCAAGGAGCAGGCACTCAAATTCAGGTCGATCAAGTCCGTATTGAGCAGGTGGGGACAGGAATTAATTCAAGATTTGTTGAAACCAGAACACCAGCAATTACATCCTTAGCCGCTAAAGAGTCCGATAGTCCCCTCGTGCTGAGAGGATTATCAATTTCTGTCGATGACCGGCTCAATTCTATTACCCTTGTTGGCCCTTCCTACCTGGTGGAAACAGCATCAGCCATGTTGACCCAGCTTGATTTACGTCAACGTCAAGTGGCTGTTAATGTTAAAGTCGTTGATGTTAATTTAAGTGGAGAAGAAGCCGCCAATAGTAGCTTCTCCTTTGGAATTAACGATACCTTTTTTGTCAATGATGGAGGTGCAGCCACCGTTAATTTTGGTGGCTATAATCCTCCGAACAGTGCAACGACCCGATCGGGTATCAATGCTCGGCCGATTGTTCCAAATCCTATTAGTGATGAAGATCCATTCTACGATCCCAATCAACTATCTACGACCCCTCTAACGGCACCGGGAGGTGGGATTGGTTTAGAACCGATTGCACCGGTATCAGAACGGACGAATCAAGTCGGGATTTCTGAGTACGAACCCTTTACCCGAAATTTAGAAACTGGGGCACTTGACGCTTTAGGTACAGTCACAAATAGCGTGTTTCCCTACTTCCAATATCCTCGCAGGTTTCTCTCGACTTTAACCGCTCAAATTATCAGTGGAAATGCCAAGATTTTGACCGATCCAACTTTAGTGGTTCAGGAGGGAGAAACAGCGACAGTTGCATTGGTTGAAGAAATTGTTAAATCAGTGACAACAACCTTTACTGACACGGTTTCAGGAACAAGAGACAACAGAAACTTTACCTTCCAAGATGTGGGCTTAACATTAGATGTTAATGTAGAACGCATTGATGATAATGGCTTTGTTTCTCTGCGAGTTAACCCGACGGTAAGTGCCCCCGGAGATCGAGTAGATACTGGAGGGGGTGATTTTGCTCGTCAGATTCTCAGACGGACTGTGGAATCGGGCTTAATCCGTTTACGCGATGGTCAAACCTTAATTCTATCGGGTATTATTCAGGAACAAGAACGGTCTGCGGTCAGCAAAATTCCCCTGTTAGGAGATTTACCGATTGTTGGTTCCTTGTTCCGTCGAACCACGAAAAACAATCAACGGGCGGAAGTGATTGTGTTAGTTACGCCTCAAATTTTGGATGATAGCGATCGCAATCCCTACGGTTACGAATATAACCCCAGTCCCGATGCCTTACGGATGATGAGAGGACGTTAGGTTAGGGGTTTGTTAATGTGCAGATTGTGGAGAAAGAAGGAGTCAGGAGTTAATTCTTTCTCCACCGATACTTTTTTGCTAACGTTTGTTAACAAATACATAAGTCAAGATGTTTTCTCAACCAAGGGTCGGGTAAGGATTGGGTATTGCTACCCGCACCTCCCCTAAGAACCGGACTTGACAGTTTCCCATCATCCGGCTCAAGCCTTACTTCAAGCCTTTTAACTTGGGTTTTGAATGTACCTGCCTGTGGCACGCTGCGTGCAAATGCTGTAGGTTTTCTATGTCGTCTAGTCCACCTTTTGCGACAGGTATTATGTGGTGGGTTTCGATTTCTTCCTCGTTGAATAATGGTTCACCGCAGATGGGACATTTCCAGTTTTGGATTTTGGCTATTTCGTAATATTTTGAGCCTTTCTCCCAGTATGTTTTCTCTTTCTTTTGGTGACGTTTGCTCCAATATTCTCTTAGGGTTGAATCATCGGGTGATGCGCTACCTTTTACCTTTATATGGCGCTCAATGGGTGTTCCTTTGATATGATAGAGGGTTGATATTGATTTCTTCCCTCGGCGTTTGCTTTTACAAGCAAACGTCCATTGATTACCTTTGATAACTTGGAAGTAGCGGTCTTTTACCCACTGCTTGTTTTTATGGGGGTGTCTACGCTTTGCCCATTTCCAAAGGTATTGCCATACTCTGTGCGAGATATAGCTGAAGGTTTCTTTGCTAACGCCTCCTTTGTAGTAGTTAGCAAAACCTCTGAGAATTGGATTGAGTTTTCTGATGACTTCCTCTTGCTCTTTTCCATATAGACCTTTAATTTCCTCTCCAATCTTTTTACAGAAAGCTAATACTTTCTTTTTGGATGGTTTGGTTAGCAGTCTACCGCTATAGTGTCTTAGGTTAAAGCCAAGGAAATCGAAACCATCTTCCATTGACGTAATTATTGTCTTCTCAGAACTGAGTTCTAAGCCTCTTTCTTTCATCCATTGTTGAATCTGGATTTGTGCTTTTTCGAGACTTCCTTTGTCCCTAGCTGTGACGATGAAATCATCAGCGTATCTCACCACACCAAGTTTCGGGTTGGTGGATTTTATGTATGCTTCTAATCCATGCAATCCTATGTTGGCTAGGAGAGGCGATATTACCCCTCCTTGCGGCGTGCCTTGTTCTGTCGGGTTAAATCTACCTTGGAACATGAATCCAGCTTTTAACCATCCTTTTATCAGTTCTTTCTGTGGGAAATTACCGATATTATTAAGGATGGATTCATGAGCAATGTTGTCAAAGAAGCCTTTGATATCAGCTTCTAGAACCCATTTGTCCCTGCCTTTTTGTAATCTCATGAAAGATTGTTCTATGGCATCTTGACAACTTCTACCAGGTCTGAAGCCATAGGAATTGTCTTCAAACACGGCTTCCCATTCCGGTTCTAGTGCGTTTTTCACTACTGCTTGCATGACTCTATCCTTAATGGTAGGGATACCAAGAGGACGCTTTTTGCCGTTTGGTTTAGGAATCATTACCCGTCTTGTGGGACTAGGTTTTATTTCCTTCCAGTTAAGTACAAATTCCACTCGTTGTGCTGGAGTGTTTATAACCTCCTTATCAATACCCGCAGTCTTTTTCCCTTCATTGGTTTGAGTGATTTGTCGTACTGCTAACAGTAGATTTGCGTAGCTTCTGAGTATTAACTTTTGTAGGCTTCTTAGTCTACGAAAGTTCCCAAGTTGTCTGGCACGAAAGATTCTTTGACGTAGATTTCTCACAGCTTTCCTTGCTTGTCGCCAATTTATTTGGCTCCAATTTTCTAGCTGTTTCCTTTGTCCGTTTACTGTCATTAACATGGCGGTATCTAACTTGTCATTGGACTCGATTTCTTAGTCACTTTGTCTCTCGTATAAGACCCAGATGAAGTTTGCTATTGCTTTCGCTCAGGGGCAAATTTTGAACCCCTATCTGGAGCATTACCTCCAGCTTTCGCTTTTTCATCCATCCTTTACCCTCCAAGGGATTCTGTCATTGTTGCCTTTGACTTACTAGGGTTATCGACCTTCCCTAGACCTTGTAGGGCTTACCCTGTTGATTCCTTTGTTGTTCTGTCTTTCCTTGGGTGTTATCTCTTCTGCGACGGGTTTTGTTATTCACAGGTCTTGATGAGATACAACCATCCAGACTTCCCCGTATATGCCTATCAGCCTTATTTGGTCATTCATTGGGTCACGCAGTTTATCGATAATTCACATAGTTCACCTTTGGAAGGACTCCCTCTAGCTCCTAACCAGCTTAGGCTGCTAGCTTCGGCTACATTTGTGGTCTGCATTCCGTCTTTTCCATTTCTGTACTGAGACGTGACCGGACTCTATGTGAGTCTTTTACATGAGGGTAAGGGCTGTGAATCCCTTAGTGGAGTAGGCTCCACGAAACAAAAGAACCCTTTTCAGGTCGCACCGTATCAACCAATGCACGAAGGAAAATCCCTCGCGCACCATTTAGATCCCTATCCATCTTTAATTGGGTAGATGTCGATTTTATTATTTTCGCTCCACCCAATTTATTGACGATTTCGCCCGTCCATGACACCGTTTTGGAAGTGTAGGCTTCATTGCAATCAATCACAATTTTATTGTTTTCCCAAGCTTTCCACTTTAGAAACTGCTTAAACTCGTAATGACTTAGAGTTAGCATTTGCCTGACAGACTTGTTTCTAAGTTTACGTCTTGACTTAGAAACCATCTGTGATGTTTCAAATGTGGGAAGTAAAATCACATCAAAGTTTTCAACTAGAAATTTAGCTGTTTTATGATGCAATTCCTTGACTAAGTTCTTGATTTTACAACGAAGTCTACTAGCTGCTTTTTTGAGGTTTCTTTTCTGTTTGCACTTGGCTTTTGATATTTGAGATACTATTTTGTCTAACTTAAAACATAATTTTTGGATATGTAAGTTAGAGTCTTTGCCTAGCCAACCAAAAGATGTTTCAGAAAGGAATGTCATGAATGTGCGAACACCAGGATCTAAGGCAACAACTCTTCCTTGATTCTCGGAGTTTAATTGTTGCACTTCTGTAGCAATAGTCAAGTAATATTCACCATAAATTAGTGTCAATCGACCATCGCTAAAGTTGTTAGGAAGTAATTCCTTGAATTTGCATTCTCCTAGTATGCTGTGATAAATTCCACAATCTTTAATTCCAGATTTGGGAATATAAATTGATTGTTTTACATCTTTGCGACTCCGAAATTTACATCTGCGAATCTTACCATCTGCTTTGAACCCTTTTTTGGCAGCTTTAATAGCTAAACAAGCATCTTTGATGGCGATTGATTTAATTTGATAAGGAACGGGTTTAGCCCATTCAGGTAATCCATTTAAGATCCCTGTTTTAATCGCCATCCAATTTGCTTTTGTGCCAGGTTGCTGTAAATATTTAATGGTTTCATTGTAGACAAATCGACTCACTCCGAACCATTGTTTGAGCAATCCTCTTTGTTCAAGGTTTAGGTAGATTCGGATCTTCCTTGATTTTTTTGCTGTAGCTATGAAGTCCGTGCATCCGACAAGAAAAGACGTGAAGGATGGAGAGAAGATCGGATGTGAGTTCGGTTTCTGGACAGTGTACAGAATTTTCGAGAACCACGATGCTTCCACCGTTTTGTTGTGCCATAAACTCGAATATTTCAAATCCGAATCGACATAATCTGTCTCGACAGGCAACAACAATCGTGAGCTTATCGCCTCGCATAAGTCTGACCAGTAGGGTTTGCAATCCTTTTCTTTTGAAGTTAAGTCCTGAACCGATGTCTCGGACAATTTCTGCATCTGGATAGATTGATTGCATATAAGCAATTTGTCTGTCAAGGTCGTCTCGTTGTTTTGTTGAACTGACTCGACAGTAGCAAACAGTGGTAGCTCCAACTGTATTCCGTATGTAGGATTCGACATCGTACAGTCTTTGCCCTGCTGGGTTTTTGATACTTTTGATCTTCCCTTCATCAGCGTATTTTCTCAACGTATTTGGATGCAGACCCAGAAATTCGACCGCTTTTCTGAGTGGTATGTATGCCATACCTTAAACCATAGCATACGTTAGCATTTATTAACAAAGCTTACACTGTTAAACAACCTCTGCCCCCCTTTTGTTCCCCACTAGATAAATAACTTAAATTACTCCGGCACAACAGAATACCCTGCCGGACAATTAACCTCACGACTGGTGAATAAAGACGGTTGAGACGGAAGTTGCTGGGTGGGCTGATTACTTTCACAAAGAATTGATTTAGTAGTAATATTTCTACCAGGTGAAGGTTGAGTAATATAAACAATTCCAATATAGCTTTTTAATCCTGCTCGTTTAGCTTGAGCTACGGATTGAACCATACTTTTTTCATCAATAATTCTAATATTATATAGATAATTTCGAGTTTCCACAGGTAGACCTTTAACAAATTCTTCTAAATTAGGTTTAAATACATTATATTCGGAATAACTTATTTGATGACCTCGGTTCATAATTTCAATATATTGTTTTGCTTCTGATTGTGTATCTTGATCGGCTTGTTCCTTCAATTCTGATGCTGTTGGAGTTTTTATCGTGACTGAAGTTGGAATTCTAGAACTATCAGACGTTTTTTTAAAGAGTAAAGATTGAGACTGAAAAGTTGTAATAGCAGGTTGTTCCTCGCCACTAATATTTAAGTGTAATTGCAATTCTCCCGTTTCAGTAAATTCAAAAATTGCTGTTCCTACAATTTTCCCTTCCCCATCTCGAAAAATCATTAATCCAGGTCTAAAATTAGGTTCAATAGTATATTGTAATTCCAGGGCTTCAATCGGTGTTGTGAAAATATAAACTTTTCCTTCCTCTGTAAATATAATACCCGATGAAAGATAAGTAGGAACTTGCCATTTCCCAACAAGTTTTTGAACTTCTAATTCCTGGGGTTGAGCCGCTAACATTACACTTGAAACTGTCGGTTTTAGCCATAAACTCTCAACCGTCAAACCCATTAAAGTAAAGAGGAGAGTCGAGATTAACATTGATGTTTGTTTAGGGATAACTACCCGCTTTTTTACAATTTTTTTTAAGCTCGATAAATAGATTGACATAACTGAATAAAAATGATAGTAGGCTGAGGTAATTGTAAAGAATATTATTTAATATAGCAAGCTTAAACCCCATCAGATGATTTTCCTTAAAAGCATTAGAATTTTCCTCATTGTTTTGCTCAAGTCTGGTTTCACTTTTGGATTCTGTTAATATTTCTTAATTGGGGAAAGAAAAGCCAGCCATAAAAGCTACAATTCTTTATTTACGGTGGATTATGGCGTTTTTCATCCCCCAAAGGGAATTGAGCGATTTGCTGTTCAGGGGCGGAAGCTCGATATCGCTGTTCCCTGAACTTCACCGCTTTTGACAGGTTATCTTAAAATCTCAGTTTGAAGACTCCCGCCACAGCAAGGCTTGGCGGCGAAATGAAAAACTGAGCAATAGAACTAGCGTAGCACGATATAAAAATGTTTGACACAGAAAATAAAACTTGTGCTAACCTAGATTTAGGTGGAAAGTGGTAACATAAATGCTCGTTCTCGAATTTAAAGTTAGAGCCAAAAAACATCAGTATGATGCCATAGATGAAGCAATTCGGACTGCTCAATTCATCCAAAACAAATGTATTCGTTTCTGGATGGATAACAAAGGAGTAGGTAGATACGACTTGAATAAATATTGCAAAGTTTTAGCTCATGACTTTAAATTCGCCAACGAGTTAAACTCTCAAGCCAGACAATCTAGTGCCGAGAGAGCATGGTCAGCCATTGCTCGATTTTACGACAATTGCAAAAAGAAAGTTCCTGGCAAAAAAGGATACCCACGTTTTAAGAAAAATTGCCGTTCAGTTGAATACAAAACAACCGGATGGCAATTAGATTTAGAAACCCGTAAAGCTATTACCTTTACTGACAAGAAAGGGATGGGACGGTTACGGTTAGTGGGAAGTTATGATTTGCACTTCTATCAACCCGAACAAATCAAAAGAGTTCGATTAGTTAGACGTGCAGATGGTTATTATTGTCAATTCATTCTGGCAGTTGACATTTCAATTCAATCTGAACCCACCAACAAAACAATGGGTTTAGATGTAGGGTTATCTGCTTTTTACACTGATGATCAAGGTAATAAAGTTGATAACCCTAAATTTTTAAGGAAAGGTGAGAAGAAGCTAAAGCGGTTGCAAAGACAACTTTCTAAAAAACAGAAAGGATCTAACAACCGCAAAAAAGCTAGACAGAGACTTGCTAAGGCACATCTAAAAACAAGTCGGCAACGAAAAGAGTTCAGCAAGCGTGTTGCATACTCCGTCATCCAATCTAACGATTTGGTAGCCTACGAAGATTTAAGGATTAAAAACTTAGTTAAAAATCATTGTCTAGCTAAATCAATTAACGATGCAGCTTGGCATCAATTTAGAGTTTGGTTGGAGTATTTTGGAAGAAAATATGGAAAAGCTACTATTGCTGTCCCTCCTCAATATACCTCCCAAAACTGCTCAAATTGTGGAAAAACCGTAAAAAAATCCCTGTCAACTCGCACCCATATTTGTAGTTGTGGGTGTCAGTTGGACAGGGACGAAAATGCTGCGAGGAACATTTTAAGAAGGGGATTAAGTACGGCAGGACATACCGGAACTTTCGGTTTAGAGCCGATTAACGCTTTGGGAGAATTGACCTCTACTTTAACTGGAGCAATCCTGTTAGAGCAAGTCGATTCGTTGAACAAAGAATCTCCCGTCACATCGCTTGACGATTGACGGTGAGAGTGTCAAGCTGTTGATTGCTTTATGCCAATCTTAAGGAGTAGAAACTCAGATGAACAAAGGTGAATTAGTGGATGCCGTCGCAGAACGGGCCAGTGTAACCAAAAAACAAGCTGATGCGGTGTTGACGGCAGCTTTAGATACGATCATGGAAGCGGTTTCCAATCAAGATAAAGTGACACTGGTTGGCTTTGGTTCCTTTGAGTCACGGGAACGGAAAGCTCGTGAGGGTCGTAACCCGAAAACGGGGGAAAAGATGGAAATTCCAGCAACGAAAGTTCCTGCTTTTTCAGCCGGAAAATTGTTCAAAGAAAAAGTTGCTCATAAGGACGAGGATTAATTTCTAGGCGTGGAAGCAACCCATTCACCCCAACACGGGGGAAATTTAATCTGGGCCGCGACCGTAGCCAACTGTTCTCCCTCGGATATTCTGGATTTTTCCGCCAGTATTAATCCTTGGGGGCCGCCTTTATCTGCTCTGAGTGCTATTCATCGCCACCTGAACGATTTGAATGCTTATCCTAATCCTGATTATGGAGAATTGAGAGCAGCGATCGCCGTTGCGGTCAATGATGGAATGGCCCATGAGTCCCTAGAGGCGGATTGGATTTTACCTGGAAATGGAGCCGCAGAATTACTCACCTGGGCAGGACGGGAACTCGCGCAGTTAGATGCGACCTATTTACTCACGCCTGCCTTTGGAGATTATAAGCGGACGCTCAACGCTTTTGATGGAACTGTGATCGAGTGTCCGCTTTCCATGGCTTCTGTAGAGTTAGAATTTTCTCTCCCTCAACCTTGCAATTCTCGCTCAGGTTTATTAATTAATAACCCCCATAACCCGACGGGAAAATTATTTTCTGCTCCGGGTTTATTAGAATTATTAGAACAGTTTGCGTTGGTGGTGGTTGATGAAGCTTTTATGGATTTTTTACTCCCCACTCAGCAGCAAAGTTTAGTGTCTTGGGTTAAGGAGTATGAGAATTTAGTGATTTTGCGATCGCTGACCAAATTTTATAGTTTACCGGGGCTACGTTTAGGATATGCGATCGCCCATCCCCAACGGTTAAAAAAATGGCAAGGCTGGCGTGATCCTTGGCCTGTGAATAGTTTAGCAGTGGCGGCCGGAATTGCGGTTTTACAAGATACAGAATTTCAGGAACAAACTTGGCATTGGTTAGAAGCATCTCGCCCTAAACTTTATCAAGATTTAACCCATATACCCGGATTAAAACCTTTTAAAAGTGTGGCTAATTTTATTTTAGTCGAGTCAGATCATTCGGTTTCTCAATTGCAATTAAACTTATTAAAAAATCATCAAATTTTAATTCGAGATTGTTTAAGTTTTCCCAGTTTAGGCGATCGCTATTTCCGAGTAGCCGTTAAAACAGAAACTCAAAATCAACGGTTAATTGAAGCGTTAACAACGGTTTGTTTAGAGGAAAATTGATAATTTGTGTTCAAAACTGTAGAGACGTTGTATGCAACGTCTCTACAGAGGGTTTAGGGAATTTATGTAGCACCGATTTCAAGATTTCATAGAATTATTTTTAGCTTGAAAAACCTCATAAATACTAGAAAGTAATTTTTCAAAAACTACCGCTCTAAATTCTTCATTATTCATGACTTCCATAAATATTTTTTCGTTTCCTTCTATGCGTTCAATAAATAGATTCTCCAGGTTTCTTTCTAACACCGGGGCAAAGTTTTCTTTGGTATTAACTTGAGCCGCTTGTTTAATCGTATCATTTGAGAGGGCTGTTTCGGTAATTTGCTCAAAAAATAGTTGGTCAGCCGGAGTAAAATTCGTGCCAAAGCGTTCGTTAAGAAGGTCAACAAGCTGGGATAACGGAACTTTTTGATCCGGTTGACGTGTTCCCACGGCTGTCGCCCCTTTTAAGGGTTCTGCTGTTCCTTCCTTTAAATTAATTTCACCTTCACTAATTTTTTCTAAGCGATAATATTTCAGTTCCAGATCTCCCGATAAATCAATTTTAGGGTCTTCTGTGCTGCGGGGTAATTTCTTCAGCAGAAAACGCCCATACGCATACAGTTTTTCTAAATCTGAATCTTGATAATTAATAATTTGAGCTAGGAATAAATAAAGATTCCGAAAGCTGGTGAGTTGATTTTTAAATTGTTCTTTTTCGGAATCTTTCAGATTTTTATAGTTTTCAACAATAGGGTCTAATAAACTATTTAATTGTTGGTGTTCTCTTTCGGTTAAAGAGGTTTTCGGACGAAACCAAATTTCACAAAAATTATTAACATCTTCTTGGCTAAATAATTGCCATTCATACAGTTGATACGAGAGATCATTGAGTTGTTGGGGGTCTGCTTTTTCTCCAACGGGGGTTTCTTCATAATAAGGTTTAAAGGCGTTATAAATGTCTTCAGATTTGTTAACAAAATCGAGAACAAAAGTGTCATCTTTTCCGGGGGTGGTGCGGTTGAGACGGGATAAAGTTTGCACCGCTTGAACGCCATCCAGTCGTTTATCGACAAACATAGTATGAAGTAAAGGTTGATCAAATCCGGTTTGAAATTTATTCGCCACCAGCAATACTTGATAAGCATCACTAGCAAATTGATCAGCAATTTCAGAAGATTTAATCCCCCCATTCATTTTAACTTCTGTAAAGGTTTCTTCAGAGAATTCATCTAAGGTTATTGAACCGGAAAAAGCCACAAGGGATTTAATATCATTATAGCATTTTTCTCGAAGATATTGATCAAAAGCAAGTTTATATTTTATCGCGTGTTCACGGGAACGAGTGACAACCATTGCTTTAGCTCTCCCCCCGATTTTGTAGCGGGTATGGTTGCGGAAATGTTCAATCATAATTTGAACTTTTTGGGCGATATTATGGGGATGCAGTTCAACGAAACGGGCGATTTCTTTAGCGGTTTGGCGACGGGGTAAATCGGGGTTTTGTTCAGAAGTACGAACGAGTTGATAATACCGTTGATAACAGGTATAATTTGCTAAAACATCTTTAATATATCCTTCTTCTATAGCTTGGCGCATGGTGTAGAGATGGAAGGGAGACGCACCGTTTTCTCCGGGTTCATCAAAAACAAATTGGGTTCTATATTTGGGGGTAGCGGTAAAAGCAAAATAACTCAGGTTAGGTTGTTTAGTGCGGCTGAGTTGTTTTTTCAAAAGTTCTTGTTTGGCTTCATCAGTTAAGTCATTTTCCTCTAGTTCATCTTCTAACAATTGAGCCGCAATTGCAGATTCTATTCCGGCTTTATTCAAGATTTTACGGAGTTCCTGGGCGGTTTCTCCACTTTGGGAGCTATGAGCTTCATCAACAATAATTGCAAAGCGTTTATCTTGAGTTTTAATCTTGACAGTTTTGCCTTTTTTTGCTAAGGTTTCAATAGCTTTTGTAATAAAGGGAAATTTCTGAATGGTAGAAATAATAATGGGGACACCATCATTAAGAGCGTTAACGAGTTGTTGAGTATTTTCATCGATTTTTTGCACGACTCCGGCTTTATGTTCAAATTGATAGATTGTATTTTGAAGTTGTTGATCTAATATAGTTCTATCGGTAATTACAATCACAGAATGAAAGATTTTTTCGTCTTGGTTATCGTGGAGATTTGCGAGGCGATGGGCTAACCAAGCGATGGAGTTAGATTTTCCTGAACCTGCGGAATGTTGAATCAGATAATTATGTCCGGCTTTATGCTGTTTGGCGTGGGTGATGAGTTTACGAACAACATCAAGTTGATGATAGCGAGGGAAAATTAAGGTTTCTTTTTTTTGAGGATTAAAACCTGTGGGGGTGGTAATTTTAATTTCTTTAATTTCCAGATGGAGAAATCGTGCTATAATATCTAATAAACTATCTGTTTGTAACACTTCTAACCAAAAGTAGCTGGTGCGATATTCTCCGGGTTTTCCGGGGGGGTTTCCAGCGCCGTGATGATTCCCTTTATTAAAGGGTAAAAAGTGGGTATTTTCTCCCGCGAGTTTCGTACTCATCCAAACTTCTTCGGTATCAACAGCAAAATGAACTAAACACCGTTGTTTAAAAATAAATAAGGGATCTTTTGCATCTCTCTGGGTGCGATATTGATGGATAGCATTTTGATAAGTTTGTTCAGTTAAGGGGTTTTTGAGTTCAATTGTAGCGATGGGTAAACCATTAAGACTGAGGAGAATATCAGGGATTTTTCCTGTTTTAATATTAACTTGGCGAGTAATAGTCAGGCGATTTTGTTGATACAGCGCTAAGGTTTCGGGGTTCATTCCCGTGTTGGGTTGGAAGTAAGCAACGCGCAGGGTTTTACCATAACATTTAAAGCCATTTCTGAGAACATCTAGCATCCCTCGGCTTTTAAGTTCTTTGGTCAGGCTATCAATAATAATGTTTTGGGTATCATTGGGGTTGGTTTTGGCGTAGTTTTTCCATTGTTTGGGTTGGGTGGTTTGAATAAAGTTAATAATTTCTTTTGGGAAAAGGGCGGTTTCTGGGTCGTAGTCGGTGGCGTTTCCAGGGTGGTAGCCACAAAATTCTAAAAGTTCTTTTTCGATGATGTTTTCAAAGTTTTTTTCTTGGTGCATGATGTTTATTGAGATTAATAAAAATTAGTTTTAATCAACATTAGGAAATTCTTCGTGGGACGGGCATCTTGCCCGTTACAGGTCAAAGGTCACAGGTTACAGGCAAGATGCCTGTTCCACTTTCACATTTAAAAATGCTATATATTGAGCAATTTAATTTTGTTGGTCTAACCAGTTAATAAAATCTTCTAAAGATTGGAAATCAAAAATTAAATCGGCTAAATTTTCGATTTGTTCTGAGGATAAGTTATTAATTTGGTTTTCTAAGTTGGGAGAAATAGTCGTAAAACGTCGTTTAAGTTGTCTTTTAATAATTTTTTGTTCTCCTTTTCCAATTCCTTGTTCAAGTCCTTGTTCAATTCCTTTTTCCATCCAACTCGTGACAATTTCCATGATTTGTTCCTCCTCGACTAAGTTGGCTTGTTTTAATTCTGTCTCAAGTTGTTGTTCTTCTGTGACGTTTAATCTCAAGTAGGTGTCAATGAAACCTGAAATTAATTCTATTTTAGCAGGATTTAACTGTAGTGTAACTAACATTCTGAGGCACTCTAGTTTAACGCGGACTCTTTCTTGGGGTTGAAAGTCCATTTTTGCCATTAATGCGGCGGCTACGGGGTTAGGTTGATTTAAAAAGCTGCGCCAGTTAAGGTTATTTAATTGAATGGCAGTATAGTTAAATTCTAGTATTTTTTTATTGGGGAAGTTAACAATATATTGGCTTTTTTCGGGTCGTTTCGGTTCATCATAAGAAAAAATAACAATGGGAAAGATGGGGAGTAAATATTTAGCATCTAAACGGGCGAAATAATGAAACATCCGCCGTTCAAATTCTTTTTGGTTATAAGCTTGGTTTTCTAGGCGAATGAGAAAATAACTATCTTTTCCTTGCCATTTAACTTGTGCTAATAAATCAATTTTTCTTTTGTCTCCAGAGGTAACGTCTGTAAAGATTTCTTCGGGTAAAAAGGTGAGGGTATCTTGTTCTACATAGTCTAATATTTCGGGTATAAACAGTTCAATAAATTCCCAGAAAAAGGTTTGGATGAGTTCTTTAAATAGTCGATCATGGTCTATCATGGTTTTAGTTCTCTTTTAATTTAATATTGATTGGGTGCTGTTCTGGGGTTAGGGAATCGGAACTTGTCTAACATCTATTTTACCTGTGACAGCGTTGGTAATTAGGGCGGTTCGATATTCTTTTAATAGGTCTATAGCTTGTTGGATTTTGGCTTTTTGTTGGTCGATTTTGGTTGTTTTTTGGTCGAGAAAATTTGCGATTGTTTGTTGTTCAGGTAGGGGAGGTAAACCGATAGTAATTCCTCCTACTGTTTCAGTATTCAGATTCAATTGCGTACCCATTTTTCCTAAGCCTAAATAGGGTTGACCACTATTGAAAATATAGTAAATAAATTCTTGATTGGCTCTTAAATGAGGAAAATAAACAAAGCCATCATGAATACAACATTTTATTTTTGTAATAATTGGTTTTCCTACTGAACCAGCAATACTAAGAAATAAATTTCCAGGTTCTAAAGGAACGCTTAAGCTTTTTCCTAATTCCGATAATTTTTGAGTAGTAGTTTCTAAATAGCGTTCACTAGCTGTGACATCAGCAATTCTTACCCAAGCATATTCACCATCATCATCAAAATATTTTGGATCATCAATGGGTCGTGGAGAAGCGCCTCTTTTAATTAATGTCAAACGTTTAATTTTTAATGATTCCCAATGTTCAGGAATTTCCCCCAACCACTCAATACCAGAATCTTTCATCGGAACATTAGAATCTAGCCCTTTAGTAACAGCATGACTAATAATAGCGGTGCGTTTTTCGTCGAGTTTTTCGAGGAGGGATTCTTTCTTATTGATGAGAGCATCTATTTGTTGGGTTTTATAGTCTAGGAAATTTGCGATCGCTTGTTGTTCAGGTAGGGGGGGTAAACCAATGGTAATTCCTCCTACTGTTTCACTATTAAGATTTAATTGTGTACCCAGTTTCCCTAAACCTAAATAGGGTTGACCACTATTGAAAATATAGTAAATAAATTCTTGATTGGCTTTTAAATCAGGGAAATAAACAAAGCCATCATGAATACAACATTTTATTTTTGTAATAATTGGTTTTCCTACTGAACCAGCAATACTAAGAAATAAATTTCCAGGTTCTAAAGGAACACTCAAACTTTTTCCTAATTCCGATAAACTTTGAGTAGTGGTTTCTAAATAGCGTTCACTTGCTGTGACATCAGCAATTCTCACCCAAGCATATTCACCATCATCATCGAAATATTTGGGATCGTCAATGGGGCGCGGGGAAGCCCCTCTTTTAATTAATGTTAAACGTTTAATTTTTAATGACTGCCAATGTTCAGGAATCTCCCCCAACCACTCAACACCCGAATCTTTATATTTTTCATAAGCGTTATATTTGCCCATTATTCCTCCTCCATTTCCCCAGCTAAAATCAAAACTTGCCCATAAAGACGCTCTGAAATTCTTGTTCCTTTTGCCTGCATTTCATTCAAAACATCTTTCACACTGTCCAATAAACCCTGACGCTTTGCTAATACTAAAATTCCCACAGTTCCAATTAAAGGTAACTTTCGAGCCATAGCAACTTTCCGCGCCGCCTTTTCATCAATCAACAACTGAGAAGCCTTTATCTCTTCTGCTAAAACAATCGCTTCTGACTCTCCCAAATGTAAATTAAAAGACTTTTGTAACTCCTCAACCATCTGCTGATTATTGACCGCTACAACCTCCAACCAAGCTAAATTTTGTACAAAACTCGCGGCTGGATGCTGACCTATCTGTAATTCATTAAATACCCCCTGCGGAATCACCACTTTCCCAAAAATTTGAGGCAATAAATCAAGAAGTTCAACTTTGGCTAACTCACTAATGGGTGTTGTATCAGAAACAATAATCATTTAAGAACCTTGTTGATTCAATATCAATTCAACTTGTTCAATTTCTTGCTGTAATTCCTCCAATTCCTGCGAATCATCAAAAATAGAAATTCCCCATTTATTCATGATTTTAATCATATCTAACCGAGAAACCCCCAGAATTTTTGCAGCCATCCCACTGCTAATTTCTCCTATCTCTAATAAAGCCATAACATACCCTTCTTTCGCTTTTTGTAAAGCTTTTTCTCGACTCTCAGCCGAAACCTGAATATTTTCTAACGCTTCATCAGAAATTGTTAAAGCCATTCTTAAACTCTCCCAACTCTACAATTATATTATATTATATCCTTAAACCACATCTCCCAACATCGCCATAATATCTGCCTCTAACGCTTTAATATCATCTTCAATTTCATCCAAAGCACGAGGCGGTTGATATACATAAAAATGACGATTTAACGGAATTTCATACCCCACTTTAGTTTTATCAAAATCAATCCAAGCATCCGAAACATGGGGTAAAACTTCCCGTTGTAAATACGCCTGACAATGCTCTTGTACAGACGCGCCATGGCACGTCTCTACCTGAATTAACTCATCAACACTCCCATCCTTATCATATCCCAAGGGTAACGGTAAAGTAATATTATTAGGTAAAGGCACAATTTCCGTATCTCGTAAATTACTATCCGGTTCAGGATTTCCCTTTTTATCTAAACAAATTTCCGCTTCTGGATCTGTTTCTCCCAAGGCTGATAAAATTGCTTTAATCACAGGTTCTTTTAACTTTAATCCTGCCTTTTTTAATACCCGTTCTAAATCCTTCATAAATCCAACACGGGACAAATAAAGCTTATGATTATCCAAACTTCGTAAAGTTGTTAAAATTTGATTTTGCAGACTTTCCCCGATTTCAATTTCCAACTGTTGTATCTTTGCATCCTTCCGCTTTTTACTTGTGGCTAAATCCTCAAACGCCTTTTGTTCCCATAACCGCGTCAAACGTTCCTCACTCGCCTGAAAATTTAACCTTAAAGGACGCTCTACCGTAATTTTCAGAAATCCAAACTCCCGATTTTCAAAAATCTTAGAACAAACCCGTTTTTCTATTTGTCCATCTGTTTCAATTTCACTGACTCCATTGTGTTCAAAATCCCTATATAATCGCACTAATTCTGCAATCTGTTGAGGAGATAATTCATTTCGTTTATTCCCCAAACTTTTTTTCATTTTCTGATAGTGGCGAGTTCCATCGATTAACTGTACTTTTCCTTTGCGGTGTTCTGCTTTTTTATTCGTTACTAACCAAATATAAGTAAAAATTCCCGTGTTATAAAACATTTGGTCGGGTAAAGCAATCACCGCATCTAACCAATCATTTTCAATAATCCAACGGCGAATATTACTTTCTCCACTCCCCGCATCTCCGGTAAATAAAGGCGAACCATTAAACACAATTGCAATCCGCGAACCATCGGGGTGCATTTTCGAGATCATGTGTTGTAAAAATAACAAAGAACCATCATTAATTCGAGGTAAACCCGCCCCAAATCGTCCCTCAAATCCTTTGCTATATTCATCATCAATAAAGTCTTTTTCCGGTTTCCATTCCACCCCAAAGGGAGGATTTGAAAACATATAATGAAACTGTTTATTAGGATGACCGTCATGAGGTAAAAAATTATTACTTTTTGTTTTAGCGTTTTTAACTCCTAACGTATCTCCATATATAATCTGATCAATCGGTTCATCTTTAATTAATAAATCTGCACAACAAATGGCATAGGATTCGGGATTATATTCTTGACCAAATAACCCTAAATTCGCATCAGGATTTTGCTTTTTAATATATTCCTCTGCGACCGATAACATTCCTCCAGTTCCAGCCGTCGGGTCGTATATTGTTCGATAAATTCCTTGTTTAAAAATCTCCTGTTCTTCACAGAAAACCAGATTCACCATTAACCGAATCACTTCACGGGGAGTAAAATGATCTCCCGCTTCTTCGTTGGCTTGTTCGTTAAATTTTCTGACCAGTTCTTCAAATAGATAACCCATTTGCAGGTTAGAAAGTTTGGCTGGAGATAAATCAAGATCCGGTTTACAAAATTCTTGAATAATCAGAAATAGTCGATTACTTTCATCGAGTTTCTGAATTTCGCTATCAAAATCAAACTTTTCAAAAATATCCCTCGCTTTAGGGGAAAATCCATTAATATAAGCTCTTAAATTACTGGCAATTCCTTCGGAATCATTTAATAATTTTTGAAAGGTAAATTCACTTAAATTATATAACGGTTGTTGACGATTTCCTTTTATGGCGACTTTAGCGATCGCTTTCTCAAACGCCTCCCCCTGTAAACTTGCTTCAACGTGAGTTCGACAGAGTGCGATCGCCTCTAAACAGCAGAGTAGAAAAGCGATGTGCTTCCGGCAGGATGGGGTAGGTGAGATCGCTTCGCCACCGCTTGGGACGGTCGGAGCGGTTCAACAC
>NZ_JADEWU010000098.1:0-18908 GCF_015207485.1 Planktothrix mougeotii LEGE 06226 | reverse complement strand
GTAAGCAGACTGATGAACCCCTAACGATTGAGAGGGTCATCCAGTGGGCTGTTACCCTTTCCCCTGGACAGCGACGGGAATTGATTGATGGACTATTGGCTTTAGATGAACTTTCAGAGGAGAGCGATCGCCACACTCCCAACACCAACGATGGCAACGGCGGGGGAACTGGTAGAGGGAGCATTGAGAAGAAAACGATCAACGGTTGTGGGCCGTATTTGTATCTCAGGTTTTGGAGTGGGGGGAAACACAGGTCAGTTTATCTCGGTAAGGCAAAGGATTGAGCTTAACCTTTATTTGATACACTAGAATCAGGAGCATAACCCCATAATCTTCTGAAATCGGTGTATCAATTAAAGGGTATCCCTAATGTGGCTCAATTACGGCATCGACGCGGACAAAAGCTTAATATCTATCGATGAGGTTGGACGTGGGAAGACGCGGCTAAAGTGTCCATATTGCGATGGAACCTTGACCGCCAAAAAAGGGGAAATCAAAATACATCATTTTGCTCATAGTGGGGAAACTTGCCGAGAAGTGAACCGAGAGGGAGAGATACCTTACCTCCCTCTGTATGACAGCTTTAATATTGGTTTGACTGGCAAGGAATTTCAACAACTTAAAGACCTTTGGAATCGCTACGGAATTCATGATTTAGGAATTTATAAAGATAAAGTACCTAGCATTTTTATCAAAGAAAAACTATTAGAATTTAATCGATTTAGAGGCTTATACCAATTCACAAAACTGGGTAAAATTCCGGTTTGTGGTTTATCGTTAAATTTGTTTAACCAGGTTCAAGAACCCTTATTATTAGATAAATTTGAACAATTAGACAAGATCGCTAGAGAAGCTTATTTCAAAGATTTACCTACCTTTAACCAATTTCTTGTAGATTTACAAATCTATCAAGCTGAATATCGTAAAATTCTATCTAAAACTCTTTATTACCTACAGATTAATATTAATGATAATAACCAAAAAATCTATAAAATTGGAGTAACTCAAAGAGATATAGAAGCTAGAGTGATTGAGATTAAGCAAAATTTAAGCAAGTATTTGAAATCCTTCACAATTCAAATCTTGGGAACTTGGGAACATCGAGGAAATGTTGAAAAATATTTTAAGTATAAATATTCTAAATTTCACTTTCCCATTGATAGTTTAACTGAATATTATGCCTTTCCTGAGCCAGAAGCCAAAGCTGTATTAAGTGATTTAAGACGGATGAAAACTAAAATTTTATCCCCAATAGAACAGGATATTTTAGCAGGAAAGCCTAGCGAACTTGAGAGAATGATTGCAGAAAATGAACAGACTATTAGGCACTCACAGGCTATTAAATTAGGAATGGAAAGAGCAAAGCAATGGGGTCAGCACGTTGGACGGCCCCCTACCCCTGAGACTACAGAGGAATTTTTAGCAAAACCTTCATCTCAGAAAATTATTGCAGCATTGAAAGAAGGATTATCGCTAAGAAAAGCGGCTGAACAAGTCGGGGTATCGGTTAACACAGTCAGGAAGGTAAAAGCACTGATAGAAAAGGATTGATTTTTTAATCCCACTTGCGATCGCAACACCCACGCCCTAACAATCCTTTTAATGGGTATGGGTGCTTTTGTGAAAGTCAACAGGCATGGAAAGGCAAAAATACTCAGCCACGATGAAATCCAGATCCTATTTAATGAAGGGCTAACAAACCTCAGAGATAGGGTGATTTTTGCTGTCTGTTTGTTTACCGCCGTTCGCATCAATGAAGCTGTGACCCTTCATAGTCAGGATGTCTACGACAAGAGGGGACGGGTTAGGGATGAGCTTACCTTCAGAAAGTCCAACACTAAACGCAAGCTGGCAACCCGCACGATTCCGGTACTGGATGAGTTACGGGGTTATCTACAGAAGTACAAGCCAGAGGCGGGTAAGGTTTGGCTGTTTCCCGGTGGAACATTCCGAGATGACCAAAACCACCATATCACCTCTGATTCCGGCGCACGGATTCTCAGAAAAGCCTTTGAACAGACTGGCATTGATGGGGCTAGTAGCCACTCGATGAGGAGGACAGCCCTAACCCAAATGTCTAACGCTGGCATCCCCCTCAGAACCATTCAGGAAATATCTGGACATCGCAACCTTGAACAACTACAGCAATATTTAGAGGTTCAACCGGAACAGGTCAGGGGTGCTATCGCCGCTTTGTCGATGCTGTCTCCTGTTAATAACGGAAGAGACGGAAAACCTCTATTTCCCGACATCCTCACCCCCAATCCTTGAAAAATCAGAATGTCCATTCGTGATCTGGATCATCAAGAGCAGCTTGAACATTTGCTAAGTTTGCTAGTTCTTTAAAAGGACTAGATTTAACAATTTCCGTAATTGAATTTAAAGTCAAAGCTAGTTGTTCGTTATTACCTGATGCGATTGCATCATCCACCACAGCGAACAATGAGCGAAAGTTTTTTGCACGTTCATCAAAAGAGCGATCTAGATATCCTATTAAAAACTCTCGTAAAGTGTTAATCTTGGCTACTGTTGTTTTTTCCCAAGCATCAATCTCACGTCGCTTTGTTTGTTCTTGTTCAGCTATTTTCAAGTAATCTGTGTATGCTTCAACTAATTGTTGAAGGTAATCATTAGGATTGACTACTTCATCAAATGCTTCTTTAAAAACTTTTTTAACACTCATTATTAACTATCTCCTAATGTACGATACTTAGCTTGAACAGCAGCAGTAGCAGGATTCAGCTTACCTTCACTATCTAAAATCGGGGTTTTCATAATTTCAGCAAGTGCTTTAATTAGAAGTGCTACTTGTTGGAACTTAGTAGCATCACGTTTGCGCTCAAAAGGTTGAGATTCTAACTGATTGAGGCTAAGAACAGCACATTTATTCAAATTGTCTACTACGATACTTAATTCATCAATTCTGCATCTTACTTGTTGTAGAAATTCTTTAGCAGTTTCAATTTGTGCGATTTGGACATTAACTTTAGCTTTGTATTCTCTTGCCTCTGTCAAAGCTTTTTCGCCCTTACCAGCAATTACAAAACCTCCAACAGCTAAGGCTGGTGCGACTGTAATACCACCCAAAACAACAGTACCAAGTGCCATACCACCACCTCCAGCAGCTAGTGACCCACCGCCCAACCAAGCCAAAGTGGCATTCCAAGCTGCTGCCCCACTTAACCCTGAAATAGCTGCACCTGTACTAGCAACACCTACAGATGTTGCTAGACCTGTTGCAGCTTGACCTGCTGCTGCACCTGCTACAACGGCTTTAATTCCACCTTTAAAAAACTGTTCAGCTTCCATCACATCAGTTTTGTATTCTTGAATCTGCTGAACAGATATTCCTTCCAGCCCTTCTAAAAACTCCAGATCTTGTTTTGCACGTTGTCCGATTTGCTCAATAAAAGCTACAAAACGTCTAATTGTATCAATCTTGATATTTAACTGTTGTTGACCATATTCTTCTGCCAACTTATTAGTAGTTTCCCAGTCAGATTGCAACTGATTGACAGCTTGTTTATGCCGTTTTTGAGCGCGTTGACCCATTTCGTTTGCTTCTTTCATATTGTCAACGCCTTCTTTACCTTTCACTACTCCATAAGCAGCAGTTCCCAAAGCTATAGCACCGAGGATAAATGGTATCGGCATAAAATACTCCTGATTCTTATTTCAACACTTCGGACAGTTTGCGATCGCAAACGGTAGAATAAGGGTTCTAGGCTTTTACTCAAAAACTGTCCGGGGTAATGTTATATATGTCCTTAATAACATTACTCAACTTTTTTCGAGTGACTACTAACCGATGGGACTGGCACTGGGTAGGGTAGCCACCGAGATCCGTGCAAAAAGGGACACGTTGTAAAGTTTGGTAACGCTCGATTGTCCCAAGATTCGGTAAACCCGAATTTTGATAGTGTCTCAACCTTGACCGGACACGGTTAACCAGTTGGGGGAACTGTTGCAGATTTTTAACGGGTGTTGATAATCTCCCGCCGTCACGGGGAAACGTGCCACAAAAATACTCCCCCAATTCTGAAGAAAGTTGAGGGAGTAAAACGGGTTAGCCGCTTTACGAGCGATCGCTATTTAACGGTTTGGGCCGATGCGGCATCCTCAATCCGTTTCTTAATTTTTTGAGTCATCGCTTCTGAGGTTTCGGACATTTTCTTAGCAGCGTCGTACATCTGTTGACCCATTTCTAACAACTCGTTTAGAACTTTTTCATCTGGTAAATTTGTCATTGTAGGTTCTCCAATCGATTTCGATAAGTTAGGGTTCGGCTTTTGGCTTCAGAAACTTCACCTTTTAAAGTTGATAAATACTCTCCGACTTCCTGAATTACTACTGATATAATTAAGGGGGAAATGTCTTGAGAGAGTTGTTCTCTAGCGTTTTGGGTATCCCTTCTGGCTTTATCGACATACAATAAAACCGAATTGAAAAAGTAAGAAATCTGAAGGAATATCGGGTTGTTTTCAAATAGAACTAGAAAACGGTTGGCAATTGTTAAACCTTCTGTTGCTAGTTCCTCAATCTCATCTAATTCTCGGTTAATTTGCTCGATTAACGCCTCAATCTCCGGTGGTATTGACATTGATATTTTTAGTATCTCAAGGTGTTTCTATTAGTTCCCAGTCAGCAAGTCCTGAGACACCTATTCTGACAGGAACCCCCAGATAATTAGCGGTGTAATAGTCGGTTAGGTATCGCGCCATTGAACCGTCTGGCCGTCGCAGTCTGTATTCAAATTGTGGAATATAAACGTCACGGTTCAACAGTTCCCTGAGTTGGTTGTAATCATCCATCGAATCGCGCCAATACCATAGATAATTCTGTCCAATCCACTCGCTAGGCTGAATGATGGCACGGGCGGGTAACAGTTTGTCATTTTGGAAAAGGCAACGGTTATCGATTTGGGACACGACACAGACCGACTTGCCATCATGCCAGTGAGTTAATAAGAATTCTGTTACCCGTTGATAGTCGTCATCCGGTCTAAGGGTGATGGGGTTGACTTTTGGGTTAACGGGTTCTGATGGTTTGGGATTTGAGTTAGCCATAGAAAATTTCCTTAATCCTTGAGTCGAGCCATTATAAATAAGTGCTACTTCCCCCCATTTAGCCGCCGTTTCAGTGAGCCAGGTTTCTATCAGTTGGTAGATGTTGAGTGCTCGCTGTCTGTCAATTCCCACCGGAGCGACAAAAGCTAAACCGTTGGGCGTTAGCTTAGGTTCCCATTCAGCTATGGCAGGGTGAACCATTATGTTTGTGTCCATTGTTTTTGTCCCGTGACTGTGTGAGCTTGCGTTGGTCAAGGTTCAAAGCGTCAGCCAGTAACGCTAGTTCGACATCTGCTAATTTTTCCCCTTTAACTGCTTTAAGGATTGTTGCCTCTGTCTCAACATCAATGGACTGGGTAACAGTTCCCCCGCTTAACTCCCTCTCAACCATCCCTAGTAACAAGTCCTGTAGGGTTGTATCTCGGTCAAGAGCTACCCGTCTGATTGCTTTGTGGGTTTCAGGGGCAACGTAAAAACAAATAACTTTACTTTCCCCTTTCGGTCTAGGCATATACCATCTCCTTATTTACCTAGTTCTATCGTAATTCCGTTCTGAAGGGATATAAAGATTTCATTAAGGAACGTAAAATATAATTGCATCTTTTAATTATGTACTGTACATTAGTAAAGATAGACCTCTAACTCATCCCCTGATGATGCCCTAGAGAGGTCTAGCACCTACCCAAAACCGCACCTCTGACAACTGAATAGCCATACCGCACCCTCTCAGGAGGCACTACGGGAAGCATTAACACATTTCTATTAACAGTAAAAACAATGGAACATCTCGATAAAGAATCAATGGGGTATTACGAGCGATTAATTTATGAAGCTGTAATCGAACCTGAAATTATCCCAGACGGAAAGCGGGTAAGACTGTTCAAGTTGGATGAACGAAAGGCAGTTTATAAACCCGTTGGACAGCTTGCCAAGGAACTCAAACGTAAGCCACAAACCTTAAGAGATTGGGCAAAACTGTTATTAATTTACTCGCCTGATTTCTACCAACATTTTAAGCCTAGAACTGCCTACAACCCTTATGTACAGGAATGGCTGAAACGTATTAACGAATATGATTTATCCGAGCCATCATCTGCACCACGTCCTCAAATCATAGAGGATTACATTCAACTCAACGCAACACTTTACACCTTCAAAACATTCACTGAGGAACTGCAAAATGAGTACACAACAGAAGCCACAATCAACGCTGCAAAAATTGTCCAAGCGGCTTAATGTTTCCGAGACAGAATTACTGATTGCCATCAAACAGCTTGGCTTGAATCCTTCAGAAGTTGAGGAAAGTTGGGGAGATGCGATCGCACAACACTTGACTGGAAACAAACCCCAACAACTTCACGGGAAACCACCGGAAACACCCAAAACACCGGAATCATTCAGTATTAACGACTCTGAGGAGTTTGTCGAGTGGGAAGAAGTTGAGGAGGAACTAGGAGAAACTGCCTTAGCTCTAGTAAACGAACTGGGACTTAATCAGGACGCTATCACTCAGTCTGATTTAGCCGCGCTCCGAGAATTGGCTTTATCTAATCCTGTCCATCAGAACTTGGCTGATCATATTGGTGCAGTTGGCAGTGTTCAGGAAGGATTAACCAATGAACACATCCGAGTCCAGTTTGAGACAGGAACGGCTATTGGTGAAGCTGGCAACACCGCTTTAATAATGGGAATGTTGCAAAGTCAGCTAAACGGATTACAGCAAGCTTACAGCCTACAAACTGCCATTAATACCGACTTCCAAAAAATCTTAAATGCTCAACTTGAACAGTTAGGGAAAACCAACAAAGGAACCCCAGATAAAACCGTTCAGGACTTGGGAAAGAAAGCGACAAGCAATCAACAGAACAGCAACAAATCGTCAACAGTTCGGAACAGCAAGCTGGATGTGATTGCTATCAAGAACTCGCTCAACAAATAGAACAGTTAAAAGAGACGGTATCCCAACTAGAGAGCCGTCTCTCGACTTGCAAAAATACATCTGAGGTAGCATTCATGAATAGAATTTTATCACGAATTAAGCAATTAATTAAACAGTTTGAAGCCATCACCCCTAATTATTACGATGGCTTGGTTATGCAGTGTTTAGGAGTTTGTATTTAATGGAAAGCTTTGATTTTTATTTCAGAATCAAGAGATATTCAATCTCAATCAATCCCAAGTTTATTCAAGTTGATAAGTGGGATTATTCCTACTTTGATAATGAATCGATTTTCCGGTTTGATTTTCCCCAAAAAAAACCTAAACCTAAACCTAAACCGGAACCTAAACCGATTATCACTGATGATGATGACTTTGATCCTATCCCATTCTGAGGAGAATCAATCATGAATAGCGATAAATTATTTTGGTTTTGTATCGGTGGGATTATGTCAGTTTTAGCTGTTTTAATCCTACAGCAATCAAAGCAATTAGAAAACCGTAACGCTTATCAACAAGGCGTTATAGAGTCACAACGTCAATGGCTGGAATACGAAAAAGGAGAGAGATGGTAAATGGGCATTCTATCAGCAATTGTCGGATTATTCGGCGGTAATTCATCCAACCAAGTTGATTCTCGAATAGCCATCAAAGGGGATGTTTCACCTATTCCAGATAAGCTTATCACCCCAGATTACAGACCACAAAACGGGGTTTATATAACCAGTTCGGCTGAACTTTTGAGGGAGTGGGAATCAAGGGGATGGATGGTTTCTAAAGAGGATTTAGAAATGCTTAAAACCATGCACAAAACCTTAGAGGAATACGAGAAACTGTCCAAGGAATACGGCAAGGAGTTGGGTAAATTTGGCAAAACAGAAGCCAAGTTAGTCAAGACGGTAACGGGTACTATTCCAAAGATTGCGGGTGCTAATTTTGCTCAATATACCCACAATCAAAAGCTTAATGGTGAGATGGATAAAATAGCTGCGGAATATCAGAAAAACATTGCTTTAAGGCAAGCTGAAGCCCAAAAGATTCAGCAACAGTTAACACAGTTTCAGAACAAGCTTAAGGAACGTCAACAACAATTGAGAGGGGGTTAGATGTCTCGGTTTAGTCTCTATTTTGGGACGGGGTTGTTAAGTATTAACTTGTGGCACTTTCTAACCTTAATAACTCGTTCTGTTCCTAATTTCGGCTGGCTGTATTGGTCAGCATTTTTTATTATCATTGTCGGGTCAATTCTTGTCTGTACCGCAGTTGCCAGACAGGTTTACTCAGGACAGTTTGCAACAACTAACCCGACATTTTTAACAGTTTCAATCATTACTTTAATCGGTTGCTTAATGGGGGTGATGTGGGGATGGGGTTTCTAGTTTGGTTAGAAGAACATGAAGCTGCGGTTAGTTCCCTGGTGTGTTCCCTTGGTGGGTTTGTTGCCTTGAGTTGGTCAGTGGTTAACCCTGGTATCAATCCCAGTCGATTCTACGCGAGTGGTGTTGCTGGACTGTTTGGGGCGGGTGCGATCGCTACAGCCATCAAAGGACTGAAGGAGGAGGAAAGGTCAATAATCCGACGCGACACGCAGGATGAAATATTTACAATTTACCAAGCTGCGGAAGTCCAAACTGTTCAGAATATTCTGTTTCCCCCTTCTCCCATGCCAACGCCACCGGGGGGAATGAATACTTACTATCAGATGGAATTTAACCAGTTACCCAGTGAACTCGATTTTTACAATTGGGATGGGTTAGTTGATGAGGCTTCTGGAATCTTGGTTGGTGGTAACTCCGGTTCAGCTAAGACAAGCTTAGGAGCCGGGTTTATTGTTGGGAAGTTAACGGCTGTCCATCCTTCTGAAGTGATTGTTTTGGACATTCACCAACGAAAAAATATCATCTGGCAACAGATGGGCTTCCCCCGTGTCGAGTCAGATGTTGAAATCATTTATCAAATTATGTGCTGGCTGATTCAGGAAATCGAGCGGCGGAAACAGGAGGACGGACACCCTCTGATTGTGTGCCTTGACGAAATCAATGACACCCTTTCAGAGCTTGAACAACTGGACATCGTTAAACCGTTACCCGGTAAGGAGAAACGGACTAAAACCTTCTCCTATGCAATCAGAAAGTTATCCAACGCCCGGAAGTTTGATATCTGCCTACTGGGTTTTATGCAGTCCCACAACACGGAAGCCATAGGCATTGATGGGAAGTTCAGAAACAATTTTCTATTAGTCCTCTGTGGTGCTTCTGCTAGGGGTGAAATACAGAATATCTGGAAACATGAAGACCCCAGATTTTTACGCATCCAAAACTCACCTTATCCGGTGGTTGTCTGTGGCTCTAACCCTCACCAAATAGCTGAACACCCAACCCATAAACATCATACCCAGTACAAGAAAAAAGGGAACGCACCCGCTAATTTAATACAGCCTAGATTCCTTGATAAATCATCTATTCCGGTCTATGGACGTGGGGAAGAATCAGAGGATTTTGATGAGGATTACCAACCCCCTCAATCTTCAAAGTCAGAGCCACAGTTGCCTAAGTTTAATTTTCAAAAAGCACCGGAAACACCAAAGGCTAACCCAATCATTAACGGCGTTGAGTTGCAGTCTGAATGGCTAGAAATCCTTGAACTGGCTAAACAGAATGGGACAGTTTCAACCCGTGATGCTTGCCGTTCTGCTATGGGTCAACGACTCAAATTAAATGCAATAACCGCCCGTTATATCTTTGAAAAACTGCAAGATGCCAAGCTTGGAACTGTTACCGAAAATAACGGCAGTTGCACCTTTACCCTGTCATGACTGTCATGGGGTGTCATGTCATGTCATGTCATGTCATGGGCTGTCATGGCTGTCATGACACGGTATAGGGGGGGGGTCAATTCTGACTCATGACACGATGACATGACATGACAGCTTATTAATTTAGTAACATTAACCCGGTGGGATTATGCAGACAATTGATATTAGTCCAACAGCTTCAAACTGGGATGACAACAAACCGCCTAGATTGATATTGTTAAAAGGAATTGCGATCGCTACCATCACAGTTTCCTTGATTGGGGGAATTATTCATGTAGTTGATAGCCGTCAAGCTATGACCAAGGCTGACCCAAAGGAACAGATTAAACCCGGCGACGGTAGACGGGAGTTAACAGCACCAACTAAACCATCAGAACAGTCCCCTATTGTTGTTAAGAAACCACAGAAGCCTATTGTTATTGAGGAAGGGTCAGAGGCTTACTTTTGCCTTAAGAATAACGGCGGCTCCGGTTGTCTTGAAAGGGATAGATTTGTCCCTAACTTTAAAGTGATAGCACCCCCCAAACCTCAGAGAACTTATGAGGATTATCTAGTCGAGTATGGGGTTAGGGAACCGGGGGACTGTGGAAGGTATTTCAATGGTCAACCAAACTGCTTTTAGAGTGCTTTAAAAATCATGAATATTATCACACCCGATCCGATAAAATTTACCAGTGAAAAATTAGGCTTGGCAATTCCTAAATTTAAGATTGGAGATAGGGTCAAACGCTCTTACATTTGCGATGATCAATTTGATGAAAGGAATGGCCAGATTATCACCTTCTACGGGGTAATTCTCTGGATGATTCCAGATGCCAAGCTTAAGCAATGGGAATATTTCATCCTGTTTGACGATGAGAAGCCAAAATATTTTGATTGCGATTTGCCTTACCTGGACGATGAGATCGAACTTGCCTAGCTGGGAAATTTTCGCAGCGCCCCCATTAGGTTCATCCGCAAAGTCCGCAAATTCTATAGCTTCCTGATTGATACCAGAATCTCTATGGCATTTTAGTTTAATCGCAATCAAATTCTATAGCTTCCTTGTTTGGAGTTTGTGAGAAGCTTCCTTAGCTTCCTCTGCAAATTCAAAAAAATCATGCAAAACTACCAAACCTTTATCGGTATTGACCCCGGTGTGTCGGGTGCGATCGCGTTCAACATTCCTATTCTGGGGTTGTTTTTTTGGGCAACTTAATAATATTAATAATTCTAATTTTAATTACATTTATTAAATATTACGCTAAATATAGTGTAAAATAAGATTTTTGTCAATCCCTGTCACTAAATATGGAATTGCTGTAAAATGATTGAATAGCCTCACCCAACGCGAAGCACCTTTTTTTGAGGTTTAATTACAGAAAGTAATTACTTGATTCGTTTTTACCTTGCCGAACCTCAAGGAAACAACAACTTATAATGCTAGACTTCTAGCCTTGTAAGGGATAAAAGAGACTCTATGCTATTCTATTATTAGTTTTAGTTTTGACTTAGAAGAAGCTCTCTTTATCCCTAAGCCAGAAACAAAAAACCCGCTTCTCAGGCGGGGGATCAAAAAAATTAGTTTGGGCAATTAAGCCCCTGTAAATATGAAATATATCAGCTTTTCGGCTAACTGTCGAGGGGATTCTTCTGTACAGTATCCGTTAACTTTTCCAGGTTTTAAAACCCATGATTCAACTTTATATAGTGCTACAAAATATATTAGCACTATTTTTAAGAGTCAGTGGAGGGTACAATTAAATAAATTTGTTTTAGGTATTCGTCCAGAATCTAAACAAACTAGGCTAGAACGCCCAATCAAGTTTTTTCATTTCATAATTCACATTGTAGCACAATCCCCACAATCCCTACAATCTACACCGGAAAACTGGGGATTAATTTCAATGACTACCCGTTCTGGACGTGGGAGCGGCAGAAGGGGGATTAATTTTTCAGAATATCGTCAAGGGTTCCGCCATTCTCCAGTTTTTCCCCAATGGCTTCTAATAGATCCGCGAACGACATCCCGTGAGCCTTCAAACTCTCTGCTAGTAGGGCTTTACGCTGGCTTGTTATTTTCGCACTCACAAACACATCACGGGTTACGCCGCCTTTGGGTTCCCTCGGTTTTAAATTGGCTATCTGATTTTTACTGCTGCGGTAAGTCATGGCTGAAAGTCCTCAAAGTATCCTATTTACAATATATCTCAATAGGTGTTAAAATTAGAGGTATCAAAAGTTTTCCCCCTCTAGTCAAAGTTTGGAAGCAGCGACCAAAGGGGGATAGGTATAAATCGTTGGGGTTGCCAACGTTTCAAAGTATGTCTAACTTAACACTTTTCGAGAAGTCCCGTCAAGCTCGGCGGTTCGGGAATTCAGGAACGGCGATCGCCACACTCACCTTAGCTTCAGAAGGGGGTGAGGGCTGATGAGTAAATTTACTATTCTCAATAAACGTAATGGCGGGTGTCCAGTTTGCAACAGTTCTGACGGCAGATGTCGCCAAACTGAAGATGAGCGTGGCGAATTAATTCTCTGTATGGAATCTCATGGGGATGTACCAGGGTTCCATTATTTGGGTGAGTCTCACGGTGGGATGTGGGGGGAATATAAACCGAATAATGGTGAAAGGAGAGAATGGCGCCGCGATTATAAACCCGCGCCCAAACCGGAAGGGGTTAAATTACCCGCTAAAGAACGGGACGCTGCAATCAGATCAATTATTCAGCAATTGCCACTGCATGACATTGATCGTGATGACATAACCAGAAGAAAATTGACTCCTCAACAGATGAATGATTGGGGGTTTTACTCTCTCTCTAAAGATTCTGTACTCGAAACCCCGGTTAATCCTGACTTGGCTGGGATGGCAATCGATGGACGGCACTTCTGCATCAAGCCAACTGATGCAGGGTACGGAATTCCAATCAAGGATATTTATGGGGATTATGTAGGGAGTCAATTAAGGATCAGAAAAGTTAAAGACGGGAATAAATATAAATGGTTAAAATCCAGAAAAAACCATAGACGGGAACGGGACGCTGTAAGCCACACGGCAGAATTTAATGAGCTACCTCTACAACACGCTATCGTTAACCCGTCCCAAGGATTACCCTTATTTTTAACAGAAGGAATGGGTAAACCTGTATATACTTCATTCCGGTTCGATCTTAACGTTATCGGTGCATCCGGTGGTAATTTTTTATCTAGTATAAAAACCCTAAAAAATTCCCTGGACATTCTTAAACCAAGCGTGGTTATTTTGGGGGCTGATGCTGGCTCTAGGGTTAATAAAAATGTTCTTAGAAATTATAGAAGGTTAGCATTAATACTGAAGGAATGGGGCTATGATTTATTAGTTGCTGATTGGGGTCAAGGTAGCGACAAATCAAAACCTGATATTGACGAATTGGATGCACCAGAATGGGAGCTTAAACCCTATGATAATTGGGATGTTGCATTTAGAATTCCTGCCAATCAAATCTTAGAAATTGACCATATTTCTGACTGGAAAACCAAGCAAATATATGGATCACATTTAGCTTGGAAAAACCATAAAAGATACACGGCTGATACTACCTATGATGAGCCGTTTTGCACATCTCCACAAGCACCTAAAAAGGATGAAATCGTGGCTATATGTTACCACACAAGCCAAGGAAAAAGCACTAAAATAAAAAAATGGTTTAAAGAAGAACTAAAGGATTTAGGAGCAGATAAATTCGGCTCAAGAAATAGCTTAGAGATTCAATTTGCAGCGAGTTCCGATTTTTATCATCTCAGAGAAGACGATGGACATCACTTAATCAAAGACCCTAGAGGACGGTTAACGCTTTGTATTGATTCAATCCTCAAATATGAAGACGAAGACTTTGACGGTAAAGTAATCGTTTTAGATGAAATTGTTAGTTTGATTGAGCACGTTTTAAGCGGTGGCACTCTCAAGGAACGGCAGCAACAAGTTATTGATAAGTTAAAAGTTGCCTTACAACGCTGTCACAGTGTAATCTGTGCTGATGGTAATTTAACCGATTCAATCTGTGAGTACATCCGTCAGGTATCCGGTAAACAAATAATCAAATATTACAATAAGCGCCTACCAAAACGACCTGTAGCTTATGTGTATGATCACGTTGGTAGCGATTATAAAAAAATAATGCACCAAATGATGTCAGAAACTTTCTTTTGGGGAATGTTTGACACTCAAATTGATTGTGAAGCCGCCGATAAGGATTTAGTTAGATATGGTAGAAAACCTTTAAGAATTGATTCAAAAACAATTAACGACCCAATACAAGGTAAAGAAGTTAAACGATTTTTATCTGACCCTGACGGTTTTCTAATAGAAAACGAGGAGGCAAAAACTTATGATTGTATTCTCTCATCTCCTACCGTTGAATCGGGTTTGGACTGCAATTATAAAGGGTTTAGCGGTGTCTATGTTTTTGCTAAACACTTAGGAGTTGATAAATTAACCCAGATAATTATTAGGGTACGAGATATCACCGTCCCTCGCCATATTTGTTGTGCTAAATTTGTTAAAAATACGGATGATGATTCTACCATACAAAGCCCAATAGCTAAAACTATAGACCGTTTTTACAAGGATTTTATTAATGAATCAATTAATGCTTCAGAGATTGAATCAACTGCTATCGCGGCATTACTTAAGAAGCAAATTGATATAGCGATCGCGCAACCTGAACACCGTCTATTTATGGAGCATCAAGCTGTCAGAAATTATGAGAGGGCTAATCTTAGAGATTGCTTTATAGAATCTCTTCAAGATTCAGGTTATGAGATTGTAATCGTTGATCCGCCAGAGCAAATAATTCTAACCCAATTTAAAGAATGCAAAAAGGAAGTTAAACAAGAGAAAGCTAAGGACGTTTGTGATGCAGAAAAGATTGACGAGAAGCAATATAAAGCCCTCTCAAAGCGTCAGGATTTAAAGTGGGAGGATAGGTGTTCAGTTATTAAATATAAGTTATTGGAACGACTGCCGGGGGTTGAAGTTGTGGGGGGATGGGATAAGGATTTTGTTTACCATTTATTATTTGAAAATAAAAAACTAATTAACCAAGCGGAAATCCGATGGATGCTAGATCATCCAGAGTTAGCGGTTAAACGTTCTGAGAAGGCTTGGCACGGGGTTCTAAAACACAATCGAACGTTCTTAGGTAATTTCAAAACTTTACTTCCTTTAATTAAAGAATTAAATCGGTTGAATGTTCCCTCCCTGATGGAACGGTTGACCAAAATTTATTACAACTGCGACTACCAGGATGTTAAGGAACTGTGGCAAAAATGGGGGCGGACACAAGTGACCCGGACTGGTATCGAGCGCGGTTCCTCACCCATCATCTTGATCAACCGCATAGCCGCCAAATTAGGGTATGAGTCCATTGAGTCAGGGGCCGTCAAGGTTGGTGGGAAGACTCGAAAGGATTATATTCTGAATGATTTGCTCTGTGACCCATACGGATTGATTGTGTCGCAGTGTGTTGACGAGCGCCTGGAAAACGAAAATTTAGAGCCGCGCCTCACCGACTTTGACTGGATGGAAATTTTGCAGCGAGAAACGCTAGAAACCAGTCAGAGTAATACTTCTAGCGGTTACAAAATGACTTCTAATACTATAGATATTAATAGGGAATTTTGTAACCGCTACAACCCCCATACAGAGGACATTACAGCCATTCCGGTTGTCAAAAATACGCAACAAACAGAACCCGAACCCGAACCCACAAAAATGACCCAAGCCGAACCCAAAACCGAACCCACCAAAACCCAGTCGGAACCCTTACCCGAACTCCCCCAAGTTGGACAAAAAATCGAATGCTTGACGGCGGGAGGATGGCAACCCAAAACCGTTAAGAAGGCAGTCGGGGGGAAAATGTCTAATATCCAGTTCACTGACGGCTCGTGGTATTGGTTGAGCGAGTTGAGCGATCGCTCTCGATTCAAACCCACGATATTGACAGACTTCTCTCAAGGTGTTAATATTAGAGAAGGTTTCACAGGATGAACATTACAGCCATTCTGAAGCCTTGAAAAAACCAACCCGCTAGGGGTTGGCAACCAATTAAAACTTTTCACCATCATGATCGGACAATTAAGCTTATTTGACCAGGGTGTATTAACACCCCCTCACCTCGATATACCCCCCAAACCCTTTGTTTTACGGGACTATCAGGAAAAACTAAAATCTGAAATCTACAACTACATCAGACAAGGTATCCGCCGGGTATTAGCCTATGCTCCCACCGGGGCCGGGAAAACTGCCATTATCGCTTTTATCCTATTTGACGCCTTGGGACGTGGGAAGCGATGTATGTTGATTGTCCATCGGGATTTCCTAGTGGAACAATCACGTCAATCAATGATTCGGGCTGGTATCAATCCTGATGCCATCGGAGTGATTAAAGCAAATTATCGGGAGAATCGCGATCGGCCTATCCAAATCGCAAGCTTACAAACCCTTCAGAAGCGCAACACCCCAGAAGGCTTAGGATTAGTGATTCTGGATGAAACCCACTCGACCGCCTTTTTTAAACACTATCAGACTATAAAACAGGAAACACTCAATGCTATTCACTTAGGCTTCAGTGCAAGCCCCTGGAGAACAAAACCTACAGAGGAATACTTCGGATTACACTTCGACGCTATCGCTTTTGGGCCGGGAATTGGGGAATTAATTGATCAGGGTTATTTGTCCATCCCTCGGTACTTTGGGGATGGCGGGTTAATCGATTACACCAAGTTGGACATCGGGAAGGATGGGGAATATAAGGATCGGGAGATGCAAGCCGAATTTATAAAATCTAAAGTTCCCCAGCGAGTTGTAGAGGAGATTTTGGAGCGCTGCGACGGACGGACAGGGATCATATTTAATTCGGGGGTTGAACAGTCGCAGCTACAAACCCAACTGTTAAATGATGCAGGTATTTCAACGGTTCATCTTGATTCCGATACCCCATCCAATGAACGTCAATATTATTTTGAAAAACTGGCAAAAGGTGAAATCCGTTGTATCTCGTCCATCGGTTGTCTAACAGAAGGTTTTGACGTTCCTTCTATTGGTTTTGTCGTAATAGCACGGGCTACAACATCACGAGCTTTATATGTGCAGATGGCAGGACGTGGATTAAGAGTTTCCTCCAACAAAACAGAATGTTTGCTCCTCGATTTTGGGAAAAATATCTTAAGATTTGGGACACTTAAAAAACCTTTTCCAATAACTTTAGAACCGACCCCCAAGCATGAAGGCGATGGGATGCTTAAGGAGTGCCCTCAATGCAATTCAATCATTAGTATTTTTGCTCAAATTTGTCCTGAATGTGGGCATATTTTCTCACTAGGAAAACAGCCAGAAGACGATATAGAAGCCTTTGAACAGGAGTTTGGGGAATTGTTTGATGATGATACCTTGAAGCAGGTTAAATACGCTCGTTCTCAACGCAGAACACGATTCTCGAAACAGCAACCCCCGGATAAATTATGGGAATTGTTCTCAGACAAGCACAATCAGGACGGTAAAACATTCTTACACAATGATTGGCTGTTTGGGGCTGTGTTTGGGGGACGTGATAACGATTTTAACCGTCAACGATTTTTAGAATACTTAGAGCCTTTTGCACCTAAAAATGAACGGACAAAACCCCAATGGATTAAACACCATTTAGAGTTAGAATTCGGCAAACCTGGACGGAATTATCGGACGGGAAAACAGAAAACTGTTAATGCTACATGGGGACGGAATTCTAAATTGGAATGGTGGGAGATTCTACAATGTTCACCGGGTGCGACGTGGGGAGAAATCAAGGAAAATTATCGAGAGTTGGCTAAGGTCTATCACCCAGATTCAAGCGGGTTTGATTCCACAATTGAAATGCAGATATTGAATCTAGCCTTTGACAAAGCTAAGTTGATCAAGGGTTAATTTGGACATGGGGGGTCACACCCCCATCGTTTGTGGGAAAATTGCACACAAAGGTAGGGTTTTGGGAGTTGAGATTATTGTTTAATCCTCCGACATTAATTTTTATGTGATAAAAGCCAACACAACTTTATCCAATGATAGCCTTGAGATAAAACCCGATAATTTGATGGGTTTTTAGGGCAACCATTCAGAGTCACCTTTGAGGAGTTTTGACACGGTGAGAGTTTCTAATAACAATAAAGATCCAAATAAGAATAGAAAACCATTGACTAAGAATCAGAAAATAATTGCTATAATATTCATAGTTGGTGGTGGTCTATTCTTACTTAATCAAATCTTGTTTAGAATAGATCAAGCTCGATGGGAAAACAACCCCAGAAAAGCATATTGTGATGAATTGCTTAACGAAAATTATTCTCTATATAAACAGGTCTGCAATGAGTGAAACACTAGGAAGATATCAAGTGTCATTATGTCGGGGTCGGAGTTTTTGCCCTCAATTAATTATCGAGGGGGATTAATACACTTTTTGGTCATAGTAACACCCCTCAATTATATCAATAATTATCCTCTGAATCCTCCTCCTCATCCTGCCTGTCCATAAGGTCAATTAAAAGGTCAAATTGATATAAATGCTCATCCACAGCCATGATTGTTTTGATGCCCTCTAGTGCCTGCTTTGCGTGGGTGTGTGCGCCCGCCTTTGTCAACATATTGCAAGCTTTTAGAGGATCATTCATCATAGAAGCTGTGGCGTAAGCTTTACTTGAGATATTAATACTTCTGGCAGTATTGGCATAAACTTGTTCTCTGAGAATCTCCAATTTCCTCCTATCTTCCCGTACATTTTCCTTGAATTCCTGCCGCCGCTTCTCATCCTTTAATTTCAGTGCCTCAGCCATGTCGTCCATAAGTTTTACCCTTTCCTGTTCCCAGAAGGATTGTTTTTTCCAGTATCTAATGGTTGCCTCGGTCACGTTCAATTGTTTGGCAATCTCCCTATTAGAGAGGGATGGATTGTCAATCAAAAGCTTGATGGCTTCCCGAATTAAATCAAGTCTAAAGTTCTTAATATCGTTTAATTTCGCAAAATTCTATTTTCACCATAGCACAGCAAAAAGCCCCAATTGCCGGGGCTTGATGGAGTTTTGAAAGTGATTTAATC